>DASRFG010000010.1 GCA_035651655.1 Terriglobales bacterium | reverse complement strand
ACCGGACAAGACGTGCCGCCTATCACAGCAGGATAAATCCTTTGCCATCATTTGGGAAAGCGGGGACGGCAGATTGACTATCCCGAACTCGTGGGCGAGAATGAATTAGGGGCTTTGCCTATCCCACCAGCCCCATTCGATGGCGCGTGGGCCTGTGGCGCAGCTGGGAGCGCGCTTCCATGGCATGGAAGAGGTCGTCGGTTCGATCCCGACCAGGTCCACCAAATCCCTCAACATGTTAGAGAGGGCGAGTATTCACGGCCAACGCGTTTGTGTCGTAGTTTGTGTCATAACCCGCCCTTTTGGTGCTTACGGCCAGAACTTCAAGGGCAGTCCGCTTTGCTTCCATTCGCACATGGCTGTAACGTTCCAACATGTGACGGCTGACGTGGCACCGGACGTCCATACGGACGTAACTCTGGTACTGTCTTAAACGCGTGAGTCAGACACTGGGCGGCGAGAGAAAGGAACGAGCAATGACCATTATCGTTAAGATTCGCTTCACTCCTCACGGCCCCACGGTGGATGTTTCCGTTGTTCCACCTTAGACCATAGCCGCTAACACAGCCCCGGCATCGGTTGCTACCTTTGCCGGGGCTAATCCAAAGCGCGGAGTGACCCACGCCTCAGAACCCAAAGCTATTTTGGCTGGTTTCTCCGCATAACGCAAGCGGAGAAATCCAATGACCTGGAGCCCGTTTCATTGCCGATGAACGAGATTCGTGCGGCCAAGCTGGACCAATCGCGCCACATTAAGCGGCTTCGCAAGACAGCGGTTGTTCCAAAAACAAGAATAATCGTATTACGTTGTTCCACAAACAGGAATAATCGTATTACAATGAACCAAAATAGTTGGGGGAATCGTAGAGCGACTAGATGCCAGCGCTATCGATGTATGTAACTGATACCAATGCCTTAATGTTCCTCCACCCACTCTGTTCTTATTGTGAATCGTTCTGAATAACGAACAAATCCAAGGTGCCCGATAGCAGACGCCGTCCTTTTGCATAAAATTCACCCCCTCCGTCATAGCCTCGATTGAAAGTGGATGCCATGAATAAACGACTGTTGCGTCACTGCTGGATTGCCGTAGTTATCCTCAGCGTCCCATCCGTGGCACAACAAGTCGTTACAATCGACTGGATAACAAAACAACCTACGAGTCCCCCCATCACCGTCGATAAGTCCACCCCTGTCACCGTTACAGTGATCCGTGTCAATGACATGCTATATACGTATTCAGCCCGCGTAGCAGCTCATGCACGTTCTGCATCCGACCTCGCTCCGGGCATTGTTGCTAGTGGCGGAACGTTAAACAGATCGCCAGAATGCACGGATCTGTCATCCGCAATCAAACAACTGGATGACGCTTTCGATAAACCGGAGTTAAAGCCTACCGCCAATAACGCGACACCTCCGCACCATATCGAGCTTGCGGCAACAATCGCTGCTTACGACGCTGTGAAGGATTCGATCAGTCAGCTCGAGACGAAGAAGGGAGCCTGCAGCGACGCTGCTCTCCTTGGTCGGGTAAAGTATTACGAAGGCCTGAAATCGCAGTGGGATTCCGCTGAAAATAAATCTCACAACTTTTCGTTCTCGACGACTCTGGAACCACTCAACGATTACTCGATTTTTCTGCTGGAGCAATACAACGGCGTTACCACCGACGCATGCGTCAACAAAGACAGCTCCGGAAAATCCGTTGGGGTGGAATGCGAAGTGACATACAAACCGGTGTCTACAATTGTTGCTGCTTCTGGTGGCTATCTTATTACGATGTTGCCATCGCGTACCTATGAGCGCCGAAATGTGCCGCAGAGCGCGAACGCCGTACTCGCTGTCAACAACGGTGGTCCCGTGCGCACAGCATTTGCCACCTTGATCGACATAAAGATACCTAGCCTACGTGGGCTCGACAAGGTGTGTCTGCCGGACGATACAACTTTTGGGTGCGCCATATCCCTCGGGCCGGCATTTGAATTGGGTTCGGGAAACCAAGGCGCTACCCGCATTGGATTTTTGGCAGGCTTTTCGTTTCATCTGTGGAGATATTTCTACGCTACTCCGGCCGTGCATATCGGACAGTTTTCTGGTTTTCCGCCCGGATTCACTGCAGCGGGCCAAACGATACCAGCGACTTTCACTGGCAAGCTGGATCCAATCCACCGCACGACCGCTCGTTTCGCACTGGCGTTAACTTTGAAAGGTTGGAATTTACTAAACAAGAACTCAACTTCGCAGGGGCAGTCAGGCACTGGTAAAGCCAGCCAATAAGTAACTAATAAACAAAGGGGAGAGTGAATATGCCTTCGAAGCTGTTTCATGGGTTATTGACAAGTGTGCTCTGCCTTTGGGTAGTGGCCGCCGCGCAAAACACCAATCCCCAAAGACAACAAACGGATTATTTTGGGAGCTCAGGCGGAAACATCAAAGATTCCACGTCGGACAAGTGCTGCTCAGGAACACTTGGCTCCCTGTTGACTGACGGCACCAAGAAGTTCATCCTCAGCAACAATCATGTCCTAGGTTTACTTGGGAAGGCCACCCCGGGCGACCCAATCTCCCAGCCCGGACTTATAGACACGGCATGTGCCACACCGCGGGCTGTGGCCAAATTTACTGCTGCCCCGCCATTGTCGAGCAACGTGGATGCGGCTATTGCCGAGATTCTCGAGGGCAAAATGGATTCAGAGGGGAAAATCCTGAGCATTGGTCAACCATCGAACTCAACCGTTGCTCCCGTGGCTGGCTTGTCGGTTCTCAAGAGCGGTCGCACGACCGGCCTGACGGCGGGGTCAATCCAAACGTATCCGACAAACTTAAAGGTGGACTACAGTGGTGGTTGTAAGAGCGAGGGGCCATCAGACGCTCCGTTCACAGATTTGATGGTCATCGAGGGCAAGTCGAGCGCCTTCAGCGCTGGCGGTGATTCTGGCTCGCTGGTGGTAACAGAAACGTCTCATTCTCCGGTCGGATTGCTGTTCGCAGGTAACGACAGCCTTACCCTTGCCACTCCAATTGGTCCGGTCTTGAACGAGCTGTCGAAAGTATATGGTCACCCCTTGACCTTCTTGGGGAGTAAACAGGCGAGTATACAAGTGCAGTCCGAAAACGCTGCCGCTCCGCAGAACACCCAGGCGACGTCTGCGATGAATCAACTTTCAGAACGCATATTATCGAATCCGGCTATTTTAGGTGTTGGGGTCGCCAAACGTACGGAGGACCAACGAAACCCAGTGCTGATTGTTTACGTCGAGCGAGGAAAGGCGACGGCCGCAACTGGTGCCGCTGGCATCACCTTCTCAGCTCAGGGCGGTACCGAATACCACGGTGTAGCGACTAAAATCATTGAAACCGAACCCTTTAGAGCATACGGGTGGAATGAAATCGAACGTCCGGAGTCTTGCCATTGATCACCGAGACATTAGCTCTTGAGGGGGGGTATATCATGTAAGAGGGTATGGAAGTGTCCTTATGATGGCCAGCTTGAAGCACGTCAGTTGTGCACTGTGCTTTCTAGTTTTCGCGAGTTCATTGCCTGGCTGTACACAAGAAGGCAAGAAGACCTCGGATTCCGGTAAGAAGAGCACAATTTCGACCGCCGATCCCTCGCGGGTGGAGGCAGCCAAGAATAAACTTTGGAATAAGTTCTTATCAAACCCATCGATCCTTGGAGTCGGCGTTGGCCGGACGAAGTCCGATTCAAATCTCCCTATTCTTGTAGTGTACGTTGACAAGTCGGCCTCAAAAGCGACGATTGAAGAAATTCCCTCTAAGGTAGATGGTGTTCCTACAAGGATCGTGCGCAATGGCAGATTCCGAGCGAACGAGGATTCAGGACAGGCCCGATCAAATTCACAACAGGATAGTCCCCCTCAACAGCCATAAGAAACAGCCAACCCGTTGCTGAGTACGGTCGAAGTCACACGAGCAATCTCCCCTATTTTTAGGTTCATGATGCATGGGGTCTTTCAGCGGTAATGGCCCTCCAATAAGCTAAGTAATTGCATCGAATCTCCCAAGACCTCGAAAAGTCCTGTCCATTTCATGGACGTACTCTGACAAATAGGCTTTCAGGGAACCCTGGACCATGCAAAGTGACCAATGTCCGATCACCTAAATGGATTCCAAGGCCCGCAGCGCCTCTTCAAGGAAGGCTGGTTCACTCACATCGTCATCTTCCGGGTTGCGGTTGTCGACGTACGGTGGCTCCCCGGCTTCAATCTTTTGCACCGCTTCTCGAAAAGGTTTCGTGGATTCGTCGTACAGCTGGCTGACCAAATGTAATCTTCTGCAGAGAAAATAGAGGATATTCATGAGACCAATATAAACCTTAATAGCCGGAAGCAGTTGGCTTTTGGGAACATCACTTTCGAAGCCGGTTCCCACTAGGCGGCGGACTCAACCATGTCGCCATTTCTGGGTCAGCTGCCGGGCCAGTTCTTCGGGCCCTGGGCTGGTTCTGCCGTGCCGTAAGCGATTCTGGTGCTGCCGCTCTCCAATCGCGGCATGGATGTAGCGGGGGATGGAGTAGTAGTGGGTAACGTAGAAATCTTCGTTTTCCATATCCTTCGGGTATTTCGTGAATTGCCACTCGTCATTCCGCGCAAGCATCACTTCCCACAGAATAAGTCCGAGAAACTTTCCGGCATTGCGGCGAACCTCTTGCGGATCTCCACCATAATCCAAGCAATCGTGGATGGGCCAAAATACGGGATACCACATGTCGCCGGGACCTTCCACCGCGATGTCACGGGCCGTGGCAGTCCTGTTATTGTCCAGATAAGCATGCATGGCCCGCTTTATCTCTCTGTGGGCGGTATGGTCGTAGCCATTAAGGTCCAATAACCAATTTGTGTATTGGGCGGGACGTGCCTGATGGGTCACTTCAATAGTAGTGCTCGTGACTGTGAATCGGAAAAGGCTCAAGCTGCACCCTCCGCATGGGGCAATGATTAATTCGCGGACCACCTGAATTATAGACCTGTTTCCGCTTCACAATCCTAGCCAACCCAGCACGTAATCAGAAGGGCTGTTTACGAGAACTATCGGTTGCCACGTCTCCGAATAGGCGACCTGAGTCACGCAAGCTTAAGACATGCAGATTTTGGAAGTCTGGATCTTCGCGGCTTCGGACGATGGCTGCGGCTGCCAACCCGGACTCAATATGATCTAAAACGAGTCATGGCGGGCTGGCAATCCTTAATCAATGTTTACCCATTGCGCTTTGGCTATTGACATATTTCGGCCGCCCATTCAAATGAATAGCCACCCCGCCGACCGCCACGTATTCTGATCACCCGATATCCGCGAACGATTCGTTCCGATTTGTAACTAGGACTCCTGAGCCCCCGCCCATGCAGCCCGTCTGACTTTCGTTTGACAACTTTGGCCGGAAATTGGCTGGAAATAACGCCGAATGCGCCGTTTCTGCCCGATGTTCCGGTTACTAAGTGCTTGAAAAACAATCACCGGCTGCCATTCTTTCTGCATGGCATGAAGAGGTCGTCGGTTCGATCCCGACCAGGTCCACCACTCCTTCAACAACTTAGCGGAACCTGCTGTTCGGGCTTTGCCGGATTAGACAACGTAAAAACTCGTATTCCCCAGGTGCCCCAGGCCGCTAATCTGGACCCACGTCGTACCAAGAGGGTCACTTACCGGGCAGCAGAAAATTCCCGACAATCAGGTTTGCACGCACAGCTCGGTCCGACCGTTTTCGGGGAGGAGTCCCAATGGCGTCAAAGAAAGTGATCCTCTACTTTGAGAGCCCCAGTGACGCTTTGAAGTTTACGCTGGCGGCTGGATCGGTGATGGCCGGCGACATTCACGATGCTTCGGACGGGCTGATCCACGAAATGCAGCGTGCCAGCCGCATCCAGTTGGGCGTGACCGCCACCGCTGACGGTCCTCCTCTGAACGATGTTGCCCCTTGAAGTGACCGCCTTCAGAATTGAGTCAATGATTCATAAAACAATTTCTCACTGCGCCGGAATGGATTGATCTATAAATCCGGAAAAGTCACGCTTCATTTTGGCTAGCGTTTCCATCCGCAGATACACCATGTGGCCACAATCGTAAGTCGCATAAGAGACATTCTTGCGCAGGTTGGCGGTGAGATCGAGATGGTCCATGGTGTAGTCAGCCGCATAGAACGGTGTTGCCAGATCGTAATAGCCTTCCATGACTAAAATTCTGAGGTAGGGATTCTTGGTTATGCCCTGGCGCAAGGCCGTGGAAGTGTTTGGAAATCCCTCTGCCGCCGAGCCCCAGTCCCATTTCGAAAATGCCTCCACGGTGCGATAGGAGAAGACGTTATACGGCATATCAGTCCGATACCCGAGGTCGGTGCGCACATAATTGTTGAACATGGCCGTGAAAGGCGGAACGATGGCCGAACCCGTGGGATCGTAGAAATCGGTGTCCAGCAGACCCTCCGGATCGGGGCCGGTGAAACGCGTATCCAGGCGGCCGACGCGGAGTTTTTGGTCAAGCAACAGATTGTGGGTGAATTGTCTGACGTCAATGCGCAGGTTGGCGTTGTCAATCAGCTGTTTCGTAAGGCCGGTGTAACGCGCGAGTTGATCAATTGTTGCCTGGCGCTGCTGTGGGGTAAGCGCATCACCTTTCGCCAATGCCTGCGCGTAGCCGGTTGAGGCCCAGTTCGCGACCTCCTGCAGGGTTTTGGCGAGGTCCTGGGTGAGTTCAGGAGGGAGCTTGTGATGATAAGCGGCCGCCATGGTGTACGACGGCAGGATCAAAATGTAGGGCAAATCGTTGCCTTTGGTGAACTCCAGCGTTCCAAAGTCGAGTGCCATCGACATAAGCACCAAGCCGTTAAAGGTGATGCCTCGATCAGCCAGATAGCCTGCGATACCCGCGGCACGGGTGGTGCCATAACTCTCGCCAAAAAGAAACAAGGGTGAACTCCAGCGGTCGTAACGAGCGAGATAGAGGCGAATGAACTCGCTGTAAGACTCGATGTCGCCTTTGACGCCGAGAAACTTCTTCAGCGCCTTCGCGTCGGCAGCGCGGCTCCAGCCGGTTCCGATCGCGTCCACCAGCACCAGGTCGGTGCGGTCGAGCGAGGTCTGCGGATTATCCATCAAGCGGTAGGGCGCTGGAGGCATAAAGCCTTCCGGCTGCAGCACGACGCGTTTGGGGCCGAGCGCTCCCATGTGCAGCCAGACCGAAGCGGAGCCAGGGCCGCCGTTGAATGCGAAGGTAAGCGGGCGCCGGTTGATGTCCTGACCGTCAAGCGTATAGGCCACGAAGAACATCTCGGCCTCAATGGCGGTCTGGTCAGCGCGTTTGATGGGCAGCCGTCCAGTGGTGGCGGTGTAGTGGAGGACCTTGCCGTTTAGCGTGATCTGGTGATGGGTAACGACGGGTGGTATCTCCGTCATGTCATAGCGTTCTTCGCCTTCGGACGGTTGCGGCGCGGCTGCCTGCGGCTTGGGCGCTTCCGGTGGTTTAGGGGCTGTTTCCTGCGCCGGGGTGGGCTGAGGCTGTTCAGCCGGTTTCTGCTGCGGCGTTTTTTCAACTTGCGCTTTTGGGGGATTCTTTTGTTGGGCGGCCACGCCGAGGGCAGAAACCAAAATGCAAACAATAAGAATAGAACGCATCGCAGCTCCGATCTTGAATGTTGGTCGAGAAGACGGCGGAAAATTATACCTTCAAGAGTGAGATTACGGAGAGCAGTGGGACGAAGCGAGGTTCATCTCTGCTGAAGCGATAGCAATTGGTTACTTCTCCAGTCCGGCGGCGCTGCGAAGAAAGGCGCGAAGCTTTTTTACGTTGGCCTCTTCTTGCTCGTTGACGAACAGAAATTCCATACCATAACGATAGCCGAGGCGGTTGCGGACGATGCCGTCCACCCGGATCGGATGACCATAAGGCGGCGTGAACTCCACCTGGATTTTCTCTCCGGTGGCGATTTCCTCGCCGACAAACACTGCCATGCCGCCCTCGCTGATCTCTTTACCACGTCCATTCACTATTCGGCTATTGCCCGCCTTTTGCATGATGATGCGGATGGGAACGTCAACCCGATTACGGGTCCAGCGTCGAGCGGGCAAATAAATGACGGGGTCTGCGGGGGTCGCCTTGAGCATGGCATGGGAATGTTATGCGGGTGTTCGCGGCAGCTCAAATTACCAAAGTGTGATCGTTCCCAATTCGCCACTGCTCAGGCAGAAAATTCAGTCGCCGGTCGCTGCGTGAATAGCGGTAGGCTCGGGCGTGACCGCCACGCCATCACGAAACGTAACGGTCTTGCCGGAAATCGCGGGCACGCGTTCACCGGGCACGATCACCCCAACAAGATTGAGTGGATCGGCGGCGGAGAGCGTGATGGCCTCGCCCGGCGGCGCGGCATTGCGGGATGTTTCATTGCGCAATGCGCGTAGCGATTCGACGGCTACCGGCAATGCGAACTGCTCGCCCAGAAATCCGCTGATGAAGCGGCCGCCACGGACCTCGCCCCGATCTTCGAGCCGACGGAAAGCCATGAGCAACTCGCGCCACTTGGGAAGCATGGCTTCTCGCGCCAACAGGTCGCGGAACACCACGCCGTAGCGGCGCAGCAGCATCCAGCAGGCGGCCTCGACCTTGCGCGTGTGTTCCGCCGGTTCGCCAGCATAGAGCAGCGCCCAGCGTCCGGCACTATGGCGAGGACGAGCCAAGCGGCCGTGTCCTTGCCCGGCGCGGCGTTTGGGATCAATCAGTGCACGCAGGTTGTCGAAGCCGTCGGCGGTAACGATTCCGGCAGCAACCAACTCCCAGAGAGCGGTCTCAATTTCAGCTTTCAATTTCTCGGTGCCACGTACGATGTCCGTAAAGAACGATGCGCCGCGCTGGCGTAGAAATTCCATTACCTGGCGAGCACTGGCACTCAACCCGCGTCCGTCCTGGTGTTCGGGGTGGCGGGGCGACATCCAGTCGGACTCTTCGCGAATATAGAACGTTATGGGCGCTACGCTGGTTGGGACCACGCGCCGTCGGCCCTCGGCGGAGTCCTCCAAGGTTGCGGGATGAGGCGAGAGGCGTCCCCAACCGACGGCGCCCGTAAGGCAAAGCTGGTCGAGGTGCTTGGGATCGTAATCGGCGATACGCCGCGCGAGCACTTGCCGCTCCCATGCGCTGGCGGGAACCTCGAAACCCTGGAGCTGGCGAAGGACTTCCAACGTGCCCCGCTCGCCCGAAACTTGAGTGCCCGGGGCGACATGCTGCCACCGCAACAGCCAGCGCATGAATTGCGCGGCGGTGACGGGCTCGATTTGCTTGCGTAGTGTGCCCAGGGTGAGGCGATGAATGCGGGCCAAAAGGCGGCGCTCACACCATTCGGTAGTCGTGGCGCCGGCATCCTGCCGATTTTCTTCAGGCCTGGCGGGGCTGCTCGTAAAGTTGCCGCGCAGAATCGCGCCAGTGGACTCCAGGCGCAGCAAAGTCTTCTCGATTTCTCTCGCGGGCAAGCCCAAAGTCTGGCCGAGCTCTGCCGACGTAGTTGGTCCGATATGGCCCATCCAGCCGGTCACCAATGCGAGCAGCGCGTCGTCAGGGGAGGGAACAGCGACTTGTACGTCCGCAAGCTGGGCTTCAAAAATTGCATTAGGGAAAATTTGCGCAAAACTCTTGGCGCGTTCGGCGGCCAGCCAGAAAGTGATGTCACCGTGCCGTGCGCGGGTCGCGCGTCCCACGGCCTGCAATTGTTCGAAATGGTAGCTCCAGGTAGCAGCCGGCGCGGGCTGCGAAAGCACAGGCAACTGTTCGGGCAAGGCAATGAGCGTTTGCAGCACGTCGTGAAGTTCGTCCGCATCGCGCACATCGGGCCAGGCTTCTTCGCGCACTTGGGCAATGGCGGCGGGATCCAAGCGGCCGACTTCCTGCAGCACTGACTCGGGCAGCACGCGGCGCATCTCGACGGCACGGGCACGACGCTCCTCGAGCGGAGCGTCGTCGAGGTACGCATACGGGTTTGCGTTCAGGATTTCATGCGAGAACTGGGAGGGTACTGGTGTATCCACGGCGATACAGCGAATGCGGCCGTCGGCAATGCCGCGCAGCACGTCACGCAAGCCGTCAATGTCCATGGCCTCGGTGAGGACATCCTTCATGACCTCATGGATCAGCGGATGATCCGGAATCTGAATGTCGCCGGAAATGTTTTCCTGGCAGGCAGCTACATCAGGAAACACCGAGGCCAGCAGGTCGTCCGACCGCATGCGCTGAATCTGCAGCGGGATCTTCTTTCCACCCTGGAAGCGCAACAGCGCCAATGCGCGTCCTGCATCCCAGCGCCAGCGTGTGCCAAAGATTGGGGAGCCGGTGAGGACGGCTTGCTCGAGAACTGACTGCACAGTTTCAGCCTGCAGAAAATTGAAAACATCGGCAAGCGGGAAGCTGTGCTGCTCGGCGAGCGCGATATTCAGGCCGTTGTCGGTGGCGGCTGCCTGGAGTTCGAAGTTGAAGCTGCGGCAGAAGCGTTTGCGCAGCGCCAGCCCCCACGCCTTGTTGATGCGGGCACCGAAGGGAGCGTGAATGATGAGCTGCATGCCGCCGGCCTCATCGAAGAAGCGCTCGGCAATGATTGTGCCCTGCGTGGGAACAGCGCCCAGAACCGTGCGACCTTGCACGATGTATTCGATCGCCTGCTCGGCGCCGGAGTCATCGAGTGCGCATTCCTGCTTCAACCATTTCACGGCTTCGGCCACTTCGGGATGGTGCTGCGAAATTCCCAGCGGCGAAGTCTTGGGCAGCATGGCGCTGATCTTCTCGCGCAACTCGCCGACGTGGGCAGAAAGCTCGGCAGTTCGCGCCGGAGCCTCGCCGCGCCAGAAGGGAACACTGGGTGGCGCGCCGTGCGCATCTTCGACGAGCATACGTCCGGCGGCGCCCTCTACGCGGCGAATCTGCCAGGAGGTGTTGCCGAGCAGAATGATGTCGCCGCGATTGCTCTCCACTGCGAAATCTTCATCCACAGTGCCGACAATGGCGCCGTCCGGCTCGGCGATCACCGTGTACAGCGCGTTTTCAGGGATTGCGCCACCGCTAGTTATCGCCGCTAGCCGGCTACCGCGACGGGCGCGCAGCCTTCGTTGCACGCGATCGCGATACAGATAAGCACCGTAGCGGCCACGGCGCGCGGCAATGCCTTCCGACAACATTTCGATTATTGATTCGTAGGTCTCGCGCGAGAGATCGCGATACGGCATCGCCCGGCGAACCAGCGCAAAGAGGTCATCTTCATTCCACTCTTCGGCCGCACAAGTGGCGACGATCTGCTGTGCGAGCACGTCGAGCGGCGAGTCCGGAATCATGATGCGGTCCAGGTCGCCCAGTTGAATGGCGCGGACCAGGGCGGCGCACTCGATAAGCTCATCGCGCGTGGTCGCATACACGCGGCCTTTGGGAACAGCACCGCGCCAGTGGCCGGCGCGCCCGATGCGCTGCAGCGCCACCGCTATCGCTCGCGGCGAGCCGATGTGGCAGACCAGATCCACGAAGCCGATATCAATTCCAAGTTCGAGAGAAGCCGTGGCGACCAGCACCCGGGCCTCGCCGGTCTTTAGTTTTCTTTCGGCTGCGAGGCGCAGCTTGCGTGAAAGACTGCCATGGTGCGCTGCCACAACGTCTTCACCCAGGCGCTCAGCCAGATGATGCGCGACCCGCTCGGCCAAACGCCGGGTATTGACGAAGACCAGAGTGGAGCGGTGCTGCCGCACCAATTCGGCGATGCGGTCGTAAATTTCGTCCCACTGCTCGTTGGAGCTCACCGGACCGAGCGGGCTCGCGGGAACTTCGATCGCGAGATCAAGATGGCGCTTGTGGCCGATGTTGACGACCGCTGGGGCGGGCCGATCATTGCCGGTCAGGAAGTGAGCGATGTCTTCAATAGGTTTCTGCGTTGCGGAAAGTCCGATGCGCACCGGCGGCTTGTAGGTGAGCGCTTCCAACCGTTCCAGAGAAAGGGCGAGATGTGCCCCGCGTTTGTCGTCGGCAACGGCGTGGATCTCGTCTACGATCACGGTTTGTACATCGCGCAAAATCGCGCGGCTTCTCTCGGCGGTGAGCAGGATGTAGAGCGACTCGGGCGTGGTTACCAGAATATGCGGCGGCCGCTTGAGCATGGCCCGGCGCTCGTGGGCGAGAGTGTCGCCGGTGCGGACGGCGGTGCGGATTTCCGGCATAAGCAAGCCGCGCTCGCCGGCTTTCTGCAGAATTTCGCCTAGGGGGATTTCCAGATTTTTCTGAATGTCATTTCCGAGCGCCTTGAGCGGCGAAACATAGAGAACTTCCGTGCGGTCCTGGAGATCGCCGGCAAGCGCCTTGCGCACCAGGCGATCAATGCAGGCGAGAAACGCGGCGAGGGTTTTGCCGGAGCCAGTGGGGGCGGAAATCAGGGTGGTGCGGCCCGCCAGAATGTGCGGCCAGCCCTGCTCCTGGGGCTCGGTGGGCGTACCAAATCGCTCGACGAACCACTCGCGGACGAGGGGGTGGGCCCAATTCAGAGCATCCTGGGGGAGCGCGGACATTCTGTTAGTATAACACCTGTTTCGCTATTTGTTCGCTTGGAAGGGCGGCTCTCAGGTGTCAGTTGCCATTTCTCAGGGCGTGGATAATCCCTCGCGTGACTGCTCCGATTTAGAATTGTTCCGTGCCCCCAGTAAGCCTGAAGGAAATCATCAAATGTCCACAGTGCGGCGGGAGTGACATCGTCTACTCCTGCGAGCCCAAGTGCTGCTTCAATCATGTTTGCCCCGACTGCCGCAGCACGTTTGAGATCAACACAGAAAAAACGGGCAGCTTTGACCAGGAGAATCCGATTCAGCCCGAAGAGCCTTTGTCAGGGGACCCGACGACCGGTTGCGCAAACTGCGACAGTCTGAAGGTTGCAGTCATCAGTGCAGGGGAAGGTTTGCTTTTGTGCGGCAATTGCAGAGCGGTGTTGCGCTTAAAAATAGAGGAGTTTGTGCCCGGATTCAGTGGGTAAGACCACACACCTATCCCACCTGAATTCACTTCACGGCCTTCCCGCACCACACGATCCTGCCTCAAAGAGAGCCCTTGCTATCGCCGCACCACGCGACGGAGAGGCTCAACCTTTCCCCTTGCTTTCTCGCGGGCAGAGTCGGCGAAATCGCTGCCTCTCTCGATGAGATCTTCTGCGCTCTCTTTCCACTCGGCGAAGGTGTCCAGCGCGTCTTCGTACTTACGGCGCAGGGCCCGGCGGGTTTTCTTGCCCTCATCCGGAGCAAACAGCAGAGCGGCGAGTGCACCCGCACCCAGTCCGATAAGCAGGAAGGTAATCGCCAACCCCGCACCACGGCGGGATGACGCTTGAGATTCCCCAATGCGCTCGTAGTCAGTCATCAGTTTTCACCTCTTTCAAAATTGGACGATGTTAGTAGCGCGAACCAGCGGCAGAATCGCATCCCGCCTTCGGATTTCTGTTGAGCACGGCTGGTACTGCGCCGTGACGACGGCCCAGGTCAAGTTGGTTAGAAAAGCTAGTCGGGGGAGATGTTGCCCACTATTAATGGATATCCAGAGCTGAATCCGCGTCAGCAGCGCTGGATAGAGATTATGAGTTGTAACAATTTCGCTGCACCAGAAAGTCGGGAGCGGCAGCAATTCCCAAACTCGCGATCCAGCGTGTAAACTGAGTAGTTTGGCCGCCTATTCGGACGGTCTCCGGGCGGCATCCGCAGGCACCGCCACCTGAAAATTCATGCAAGGAGAGTCACCTCAGTATGGCAATACCCGCAACCCAAATGCGTCCCGGGATGATCATCAAGCACAACAATGATCTGCACTCGGTCTTCAGCGTCGAGCACCGCACCCCGGGCAATCTACGCGCGTTTATCCAGGCCAAGCTGCGGAACCTCCGTACCGGGGCAATGTTCGAGCACCGGTTCCGCTCCAGCGACCCTATCGAGAGAATTCAGGTTGATGAGGTACAGATGGAGTACCTCTACAACGATGGCGACAACTACTACTTCATGAACACGGAAAATTACGAGCAAACCCATCTCGGCAAAGACGTGCTTGGCGATGCCGTGGACTACCTGATTTCCAATCTGCAGATCCAGGTGGAGTTCTTCGATGGTAAAGCAGTGGGGATTGAGTTGCCGCAAACCGTGGATCTGACGGTGATAGAGACCGAGCCAGGGCTGAAGAGCGCCACCGCCAGCAGCGTAACCAAGCCTGCCAAGACCGAGACGGGGCTGGTGGTCCAGGTGCCGCCGTTCATCAATGAGGGCGAGAAAATTCGCGTGGACACCTCGGAAGGGGCGTATCTCTCGAGGGCGTGAGAGATGGAACCATTCAATTCGGATTTCTCACTGTGGCTAATACCAACATCGAAGCAACCCGCTTTCTGGTGCGCGGGCGCGTGCAGGGAGTGGGGTTCCGCTGGTTTGTGGAACGCGAGGCGCACATACTGGGAGTTTTTGGCTGGGTGCGCAACAATCCCGATGGCAGCGTAGAAGTGCTGGCCATGGGCACGCGCGAGCAGCTGGCGGGACTGAGATCGCGCTTGCGGCAGGGGCCGCGGGCGGCGCGAGTGGACGCGGTGGATGAATCGCAAGCCCAGCCCGTCGCGGATCTGAAGACATTTCGCATCGAGGGAGCCTGGTAAATGAACCAGCCGCGTAGCGGCAGTTGTGATCACCTGAAAAAACTCATCCGCGAGGTTCCTGATTTCCCCGTCAAAGGCATTTTGTTCTATGACATCACCACCCTGCTAAAGGACCGGCTCGGATTTGCCACCCTGATCGATGCGCTTTCTGAATACTACCTCGACAAAAAACCACACCTGGTTTTGGGGATCGAAGCGCGAGGATTTATTTTTGGGCCCGCCCTCGCGTATCGCTTGAACGCGGGCTTTGTCCCGGTGCGCAAGCCCGGTAAATTACCCGCGCAGACGGCGCGTTGGGACTATGAGCTGGAATACGGCAAAAACACGCTCGAGATCCACCGCGATGCAATTCAGCCCGGGCAGAGAGTGATTATCGTGGACGATCTGCTGGCAACGGGTGGGACCGCGGGCGCGACGGTGCAATTAGCGAAGTCGCTCGGCGCGCAGATTGCCGGCCTGGCGTTTGTAGTGGAGTTGGATTTCTTAAAAGGCCGGGACAAGTTGCAAGGATATGATGTGTTCTCGCTGCTGCACTATGACAAGTAACCTTAGCGGCTAAAGCCGCTCGCAATACCATGATTCATTACTTCGCCTCTGAAATATTTAGCGTCTGATCTTTCTTCAAGTAGCTTTTTCTGCGGAACCAATCTTCCATGGCAGCTTTGAGTTCGGGCAGAGGGACGCGCGAGCCGACTTCCATCAGACCATCGGCGATAGGCAGAGTGTCGTCGAAAATCGAGGCATTGGTGAAACTGCGCATGCTGAAGTTGTCCAGCCATTTTTGCGGACAGGGTTGGCGGCGGCCATCGAGCTCGTATTCCACGCGGATTCTGCGGGCGAACATGGTTTGATTCTATGCCTGCGCGGACAAAATGCTTCCTTGGGAGTTATACTTTTTGGCCCTGTGACTTTGGGTAGCTCGCATCGTCTATTAACAGCAACTCTGGTCAACACAGCTCGCGACTTTCCGGTCGAGTACCGCGGTGGAGGCGATGATGCCTGAGGATTCTCCCAAGAAAAATCAAGAAATCGAGGACCAGGAGAAAAATGCGTCGGGAGTATCGCGACGCGAATTCCTGAAGATCTCCGGATTGTCAGCGGCCGTGCCGCTGGTGGCTGGGCCGAAGATGGTGCGAGCTGGGGGCGAGGACGTGGCTGTTCACGGCCCCGGCAAGACGCCGATGAGCTTCAGCATCAACGGCAAAAAATATAGCGCGCAATTGGAGCCACGAGTGACGCTTCTTGACGCGCTGCGCGACAACTTCGACCTGACCGGTGCGAAGCGCGTCTGTGACCGCGGCGAGTGCGGCGCCTGCACCGTGCTGCTGGACAACAAACCGGTGTACTCGTGCACGGTATTGGCCATCGAGGCGCAGAACCGGCAGATCGCGACCGTGGAATCGCTGAGCCAGGGAGACCGGCTGCATCCAGTCCAGCAGGCTTTTGTAGAAAACGACGCACAACAGTGCGGCTTCTGCACTCCCGGGTTCATCGTGGCGTGTAAGGCGTTTCTCGACAAATATCCGCGTCCCACAGAAGAACAAATCCGCTACGGATTGAGCGGCAACCTGTGCCGCTGTGGGACCTATGCGGGTATCCGTAAAGCCATCGCGCAGGTCGCGGGGAAGGGAGCGTAAATCATGGCTGAATTCAAGTGGCCAGCGCCAGAGCAGCGCACAGTTCTTGGCAAGCCTCACCTGCGCGTGGACGGTCCGGTGAAAGTCCAGGGCCGCGCGAAATACACCTACGACTACAATCCGCAGGGACTGCTGTTTGGAAAAAGCGTTCGCTGCCCCTACCCGCACGCAAAGGTGGTCAGCATTGATACCAGTGCGGCGGAGAAGATGCCGGGAGTAAAGGCAGTCACCATCATCCAGGGGCCGGGCAAAGAGATTCACTGGGCCGGAGATGAGATTGTCGGAGTGGCTGCGGTTGATGAGCCTACCGCGGAAGACGCGGTCCGTGCCATCAAGGTGGAATACCAGCGGCTGCCGCACAATGTCTCCGACGCGGAGCCGCCGGCGGGCGCCGGTGAAGCGCCGGGGCCGCTGAGCATCGATGATATCGGCGACATGCTCGATAACCAGGTGCCGGAGCGGCAGATCAACGAGCAGATCAAACAATACGGAATCACCTTTCAGCCCGACGAAAAAATGCTGGCGGCAGCCAAAGAAGATGGTGTGCCGGATTCAGTTCTGGAAACGGTAAAGACGGCGCCGGTGCATACGGAGCAGACATCCCGGCCCAAGTCGAATTACCAAAAGACGGCGGAACAGGTCACCGGCGAACCCGACCAGGCATTCGCGTCGGCGGAGACAGTCTCCGAAGGGCTGTATGGAATTCCGGTGATCGCGCATTGTTGCCTGGAAACCCATGGCTCCGCCGCGGAGTGGCCGGAGCCGGACAAACTGCTGGTGCACATTTCGACGCAAGGCATTTCCGGAATCCCAGGACAATATGCGGAGCCGCTGAAGATCCCAGCGACCAATGTCCGCGCGCACCAGGACAACATCGGCGGCGGGTTCGGCAGCAAGTTCTCTCCCGACCGCTGGGGGATCGCTACCGCGGAGCTCTCCAGGAAAGCCGGCGGCAAGCCGGTGAAGTTCATGCTGGAGCGCGACCACGAACTCGAAGTTGCGGGGGCAAGGCCGTCGGCCTACGCGCGGGTAAAAGTCGCAGCCAAGAAAGACGGCACGCTGGTCGCCTGGCAATCGAACTCCTGGGGCACGGGCGGGCCGGGTGGCGGAGGATCACCTCCACTTCCCTACGTGTTCGACATCCCCAATCAGCGCAAACAGCATACGGCGATCCGCACACATGAAGGACCGTCACGCGCCTGGCGTGCGCCCAATCATCCGCAGGCGGCGTTGATCACGATGGCGGCGCTGGATGATCTTGCTGCCAAGCTCAACATGGATCCGGTGGAGTTCTTCCTGAAGAACATAGATATGACCGGACCGCGCGCGGATATTTACCGCGGAGAATTTCCGATCGCAATGGAATTGATGGGGTGGAAAGAAAAATTCCATCCGCGCGGCGACAAGACTGCTGGCCACATGAAGCGCGGAGTAGGGGTTTCCATTCATACCTGGGGTGGGCGCGGTCACGCCAGCGATTGCGATTTCACCATCCATCCTGACGGTTCAGTGGACATCAAGATGGGCTCGCAGGATCTGGGAACGGGGACGCGAACCTGCATCATGATGGTGGCCGCGGATTCGCTCGGCATTCCCATGGAACAGGTTACGCTGCAGATTGGCGACACCATGTATCCGCCGTCCGGCGGGTCGGGTGGCAGTACCACGATTGGCGGCGTGAGCTCATCCACGCGGCGCGGCGCCTTGCTGGCGCTGGATGGATTGTTCACCAAAGTAGCACCATCACTGAACGCACAACCCGGCGATTTGGAGGCGGTGAAAGGCACGGTACGGGTGAAGAGCGACCCCAGTCGCAGCCTCAACTGGAAGCAGGCCTGCGCGAAGCTCGGTGCTATGCCGCTGACGGTCCGCGGAAAAAATCCAGGGCCGGGCAATCTGACTAATAGCGGCGTAGGTGGCGTGCAGATGGCCGATGTCTCCGTGGACACCGAAACCGGCATCGTGAAGGTAAACAAAATGGTCGCAGTACAGGACTGCGGCCTGGTGGTGAATCCAAAAACCGCCGAAAGCCAATGCCTGGGCGCGCTGATCATGGGCATCACTTACGCGCTCTACGAAGAGAAGGTGATGGATCCGACGACTGGCAGAATGCTGAACGCCAACATGGAGTTCTATCGGCTGGCGGGTCTTCGCGATATTGGCGAGCTGGTCGTGCATATGATGACCGATCCCAAGAATGACAGCCGCGGAGTCGTCGGCCTAGGCGAGCCGCCGGTGGTCTCGCCGGGAGCGGCGATCTCCAATGCCGTAGCCAATGCAATCGGAGTGCGAGTGCCGTTCTTGCCGCTAACTCCTGACCGCGTGTTAGCTGCGCTCGAGCAGCAGAAGGCAGGCGCCTAATGCGACCGTTCGATTACGCAAGTCCGAAGAGTACGGATCAGGTGGTGCATCTGCTCGCCGGAAACTGGGAGCAGACTGCCGTTCTGGCGGGCGGCACCGATTTACTGTCACTGATGAAAGACGACGTGGTCGCACCCAAGCGTGTGGTCAACATCAAGGGAGTAAAAGATCTCACCGGCGTCACGCTTGGTGCGCGGGGGTTGCGCATCGGCGCCCTGACCACGCTCGGGGATCTGGCTGACAACGCACAGGTGCGGCAGCAGTATCCGGCGCTGAACCAGGCGTTGCTCGAGGCGGCAAGCCAGCAGATCCGCAATATGGCAACGCTGGGCGGCAATTTGTGCCAGCGGCCACGCTGCTGGTACTTCCGGTCGGGATTTGGATTGCTGCCGAAAGATGAGCAGGGAAAATCGCTAGTGCTGCAGGGCGACAATCGCTACCACGCAATTCTTGGAAATGATGGGCCGGCTTATTTTGTCAGCCCCTCGAGCATCGTGCCGGCGCTGATTGCCTATGGGGCGAAGATCCGCATTGCCGGGCCGAAGGGCACGCGCGAGGTTCCGCTGGAGAAGTTCTATGTGATTCCGAAAAATGAGGGCGAGCGGGAGCACGATCTGCGGCCAAACGAGATTGTGACCGAAGTTCTGGTACCGCCCGCAGGGAGCGCAAAGAGCGCACATTATGAGCTGCGGCAGAAAGAAGCATTTGACTGGCCGCTGGCACTAGCCGCGGTGGCGCTCAGCATGAATGGCAATACAGTGCGCTCGGCGCGGATAGTAATGGGCTACGTTGCGCCAGTGCCCTGGGTGTCGGCAGAGGCAGAGCAGGCGCTGGTGGGCAAGAGCATCAGCGAGGAAACCGCCGATGCGGCGGGCAAAGCCGCAGTAGCGAACGCGAAGAGCCTGGGCAAAAACGGCTACAAAATCCAGCTCGCGCGCGTAGCGGTGAAGCGCGCCATCCTGCAGGCAGCGCACGCCAGCTCAGCAGGACGGCCGCGCGCGGTAGGCACGGAATCGGCAGCGATCGCGGGAGGTGGGGAATGATGATCAGCGAAGAGCAGCGTTTCAACACCAAGCATCCCAATCTTTGCTCGTCGTTGAGGTGGAAGGGGCAGTTCGTCGGAGTAGAGCACGATCCCACCGTGCCGCGCTCGAATGACGGAAATTACTGGTGCGTGCACACCCAGACCTGCATTGGGCCCGACGGGAAGGTTGCCGAGCCGGGAAACTGCTCGTCAATGCGGAGGAAATGCCACGGGACAGGGCAGTGCGATTGAAATTGGCGAGCGTTGCTCGCCCGCACAGGCGAGGGCGCCTGTGCCCACGTAAGCGGGTCAGGGGCGCACGGTCGAGGCCAGTGGTGGATTGAATTCATACAAGAAGACGGCCGCGTCAGTCTGTTGGTAAGTGTCTTCTCGACGTCCATTCCTGTCCGCAACTTGTAATCCGTAAACCTGCTCGTTGATTCCGTCGCCCGCCCAGTTATGGGAAAAAATTAACCACACACGCTTGCCGCGCAGTTTAATGAAATCATTCTGAAAGAATTCCCAATTGTGTTGAAAGACACCATTGACAATGCCGTTACGAAATCTGCTGCCGAAGACAACATAATCGCCTTTTAGACCGTAAGCCTCCGAGTAATAACGATAGGCAGGTTGGGCGTATGTGTAGATGTACCAGACATCTCCCGGCTTAGCGTGCTGCTGCACATATTGCAGAACGGGCCGGAGTTCGTGGGTCTGCATGGGATGGCGAGCAATCCTGAAACAGGCGGCTACGGGCTGTAAAAAGAGGACCACCAAGAGTGCTGCTCCGACCGGCATAGCCGAGGAATGTGTGGCCACCCAAAGCTGATAAGCGCCTGCGGCCACCAAGATGGCCAGCGCAGGAGCGAAGAAACAATAGAAGCGTCCGACAATCGGATAAAGATGCAAACTGGAAGCCGCCAAAGCAAACAACAACGGAGAGAGTAATAGGCAAAGCGTGATCCGATCTCGACGCCAGTAGTACAGGCAGCCCACAATCGCGGCAAAAACCGCAACCCCCATCAGCAAGCTCGCGGTGTTCTGCTGCAACAGAAAAACCGTCTGCAGGATGTTCTCGACATCTGCGAAGTGGCGAACGGGGGGAAATCCGAGAAACGGATAAGAGCCGGTGAGATGCGGGTCGTGGCTACGAACGCGAATCGCAAACACATAATTGAGCGCAAAACTTGCGATCCATAGAAAAAACGCCGGCGAATATGCTGCAAGGCGATGCCGGTCGTGAGCAGCCAGGCATTGCCAAACGATCGCTACTGCCACTGCAGCCAATACGAAAATCGCAGGATGTGAAAACCACGGAGCCAACGCTCCGCACAGGGCGAGCAGCACGAGTCTCCACGGAGAAGGACCGCGGTGGATGAGCCATGCGCCGGTGAGCCAAACCAGGCATGCCACTCCCGGATCGCTGCCGTAAGGTTTGAGTTCCGAAGAGTAATAAATCAGAGCGGGAGAGAGCGCAAAGAAAGCCACCGCGATGGGAACGGCGCGCTGGGAAAGGATGAGCTTCGCCAATGGAATCAGGATCAGCATGGCGGCCGAACCCCAGAGAAAGACCGGCAGCCGGAGTGCCAGTTCATGATTGCCGAACAGCAGGTTGGAGGCCTTCTCCGTAAAAAGCCAAAACCACGGCGCGACCAGGTAGTACTCCATGGTTTTAGTGAGCTCGCTAAAAGAACGGTGGGTTATGTTGATCGCCATCATGGCTTCATCGAGCCAGAGAGACCGATTGAACAGGTACTGCCGCAGGCGAAGCGCGATACCCAGGATGGCCAAACCCCAGGGTGAAACCAGATAACTGAACCTGCTCACCAAGGAACTTCGCTGATCGCGAGTTGCTGGCTGCGGGACGGTTTCGACACGCGCGCTCTCGAGGGTGTTCAGGGACTCAGCAGACATGCGGTAACGGAATTCGGGGCAATGGGAGGATAGCGTGTCCAGATTGTGCCTGTCCATTGACTGCGGCCTTTGCTCATTACCGTTTTCTGCGTCAAAATAGTGTTATCGTGCGTCAAAGTAGAGAGTAGGCTTTAAGGAGTCAGAGATGAAGACGCGTATCTTTGCAGCAATATTGAGTGGACTGGTCCTGCTGCTGGCGGGCAGTATGGCGGCGCAGCAGAGCAATACTTCGCAGATTAGCGGTGATTATATTGAAACCCGTAGCGCCGACATTTACACCGGTCAATGCTTTGCTAATGGAGAAGTGGGTCTGGTCGGCAACGAGGCGATCCTGGGCTGGCGGGTGCAGAATGGCGCATGGGACGGAGTGCGTTTGGACGGATTAAGTGTAGTGGCCGCGGTGCGTGCACGGGCGACGCTCGGTGATCCGTACGGGAAGCCGTATCCCGCGAAATCGGTGCTGATCGTGGACGACCAGGCGACGCCGGAACAGCGCACGGCCCTCGAAGCGTTTGCTCATCACATGGGCGGCGAATTGCTGGCCCACGTGGAGCGGGTGATTGCTGCACCGGTAGCATTGGAATTAGGGCATGAGGCGCAGCACCACGGAACTGCGTTGCTGCGCGCAGGTCAGTTTGCCACGGTAGAGACCCGGCCCCTCGGCGGCAAAGATCACATCTGCGGCAACGAGTACACCTTTTATCCTCCATTAACCCAAACCACACATGCCATGCCCGTCGTAGCCGTGACTGATGAATATCAAGGACCGGGTCTGGGCACCTCCTGGGAGTCGCACGGCAAACGCAGCGCATTTGTGGGCAGCTTTGCAACTAGTGAAGCGCAGACTATGGCGGCGGTTGAGGCCGGTCAGTAACAGGCTGTTGAGTTCGAATTTGACGCCGGGGTATGCTGCTCCCCGGCGTTTTTCTTTGGATGGGAGGAAAAGTTGCAAACCCGTCGGATGGCGATTATTGCTCTCCTCATATTGTCAGGCCTCGTATTGTCAGGTGCACCAATCCATGCCGCAACCGCTCCCAAAGTTGAACAGATAGGGGCATCCGATGAACCAGGCTTGCCAGACGCTCTGAAAAAGGCCCTGGAACCGAAGGGCTACCGAATCACGCTTGAAGACGGGAGCGAATGGTGCAAGATCTGGCTACGAGATAGCGTGCCAGCGAGCGGCAAGAGTGATGTGGAGGGTGCGCTTTTTCCTCAATTGGCCGAGTCCACCCTGATTGGCGTGATTTCGTTTGCTAAAACCGGAGCTACGGATTTTAGAGGACAGGGCCTCAAGCCGGGCGTTTACACCATGCGCTATGAGCTTCTGCCCAACGACGGCAACCATCTGGGTGTGGCCAACAGCCGCGACTTTGTACTGCTGGTTCGTGCGGCCGATGATCCGGATCCGAGCGCTACCTTCAAGTTCAATGACCTGGTAGAACTCAGCCGCAAGGCGACCGGAACGCGACATCCGGGCCCCATCAATCTGGCGCAGCCGGAAAGCGACACCGCACCGGCGGTGATCAAAGACGACCAGGCGCATACGATTTTTGTGGGAAAGTTGAAAATGCAATCCGGCGATCCACTGCTGATTGGAATTGTGGTGAAAGGAAAAGCGGCGGAGTAGGGGCTCGCTCCTAGGGTTTTGAGATTGAGGTCTGCTGACTGGCCACGCACTGCCATCCGCGAGTGGGCATTCTCACCCAGGTGTCAGTCCAGCGCTCGCTACGATCAATTTTTGTGCCGTCGCCATCAATTCCCTTTCCTGTCCACCGGCCGGTCGCAATAGCGCTATTCCCATAGACGCTGACCTTCACATCGCTGATGGCGTTGTGTTCCCATTTCCCACCCTTCAGGTTAGCGAGTAATTTCTTCTTACCGTAAGTCACACCATCGGCGTCGGTGTTGACGAAACTTTCGGCCAGAATGGGAGCGACTATGTCGGCCTTGCCGTCGCGCTGGGCCTCCGCCCATCTGTCTTCCAGGCCGGCGATGTATTTTTGAATGTGGGTGACCTTGTCGCGCGCCGTCAAGGGAAGCGCAACGGTTATCAAGGCCAGGCATGTTGTGGCAACAGGCACAATGCGTAGCTTCATGTGCGTTCTCCGCAGGAATACTACAGCGGTTTGCGACCATGGAGGTTGGCTGATACCACAGCGGAGGCGGCTTCCGTAAAAGAGTTTGAGCCGCAGCAGCTGGTGGGTTGCGACTTATTAGCTTCGTAAGCCGTCAGAAGTTTCTCGGCAACAGTGATTTGCGGCAAAGAAAGATTCTCCAGGCCAGCATCGAACGCCATACGGATGTAATCGGTGACCAGGCTGGCGCCGGCAATGCAGCCGACGTAGGCGTTCACGTCGGAGGCGACCGAGGCTGGCAGAGGACGCAGCAGCACCAGATCGCTTACTGCGAAGCGGCCACCCGGCTTAAGCACGCGATGGATCTCGCGGAAGACGCCAGGTTTGTCGGTGCTCAGGTTGATAACACAGTTGCTGATCACCAGGTCCACGGAACTGGACTCCGCCGGCAGCTGTTCGATTCTGCCTTTGCGGAATTCCACATTGGTGGCCCCGAGTTGAGCTGCATTCTTACGGGCAAGTGCCAGCATGTCGTCCGTCATGTCCACGCCAATAACGCGGCCGCTGGCACCCACTTTTCGCCAGGCGAGGAACGCGTCGAACCCGGCGCCGCTACCCAGATCGAGTACCGTCATACCTGGCTCTATGCCTGCGAGAGCCAGCGGATTCCCGCAGCCCAAGCTGAGGTTGGAACCCTCGCCGAGCCGGAGCTCATCCTCGGAGTAGCCGATCACGTGGCCTACATCGCTCGATGCACCGCAACCACAGCCTGGCGTCTTTTTGCTCGTAGCTGCTTCACGCGCGATCGCGCCGTAGCGCTCACGTACGGCATCAACAATTTCCGCATTCTTGCTGGGCATGGCTTTTCCTTCCTTTCGCTTTTGCCGGTTTTTCCGCCAGACCACAACTCACGGCGACGTGGGGCCATTCACCTGTGATCTGGCAACAACCGCCCGGCTCGAGCACTTGATTGAGGACGCGAACCGCTGCCAGCAACTGCGGACGCAAGCCCTCCGGTACAGCCGAAAGAATCGTTTCCGTACGGGTCTTGATTAGCCGGTCAATGCTGGCGCGTACTTCCTGGCCGCGGGCGGTGATCGCAACCTTGGCAGCGCGGCCATCGCTTCCATTGCCGCGTACCCGTTTCACCAAATCGTGGGCCTCAAGCTTCTCAAGGACCCTGGTCATGGCGCTGGGGGTGATTCCGGCGGCGGACGCAAGTCCGGATATACGGGCGCCCTCCTGCTCCGCCAAAGTGCGCAGGATGCTGCATTGGCGCGAGGTCAAGCCTTCGCAGCAGATCTCGTCCGGACCGACGCGTCCCAAACAGCGCGCCAGGCGCTCCAACTCGACCGCCCAGATTGCAGTGGGGTCCTGGGTCATGAGGAAATCATAGCCTAACTAGTTGCATTAGTCAAGCAATTATATCCAGGTTCGTCTCCTGACATGACGCCGCGTAACCGTTAAATAATCTTGAAATGAATGAAATAAAAGGAGCGCGGTCGGGATTATACGTTTGCAGCGCTAATACCTAACCATCACGCCGCCACAATGTCTTTTCCACAAATTGAGCAAGAAAAGTCGTCACTGATGTTCGGGGATGAAAGTCTAAGGTCATGCACGCCTGCGAAACCAGGTAGTTCGGCAAGGAAGGCAAACGATCCGCTCCAGTTTTAAGGGTCAGCAATGGCTGGCAGCGAGGGCAAGAAGTCCATGGAAAACGTTCAGGTAAACCGTGAGGTACAACCTCCGGTGCAGGAAGTGATCCGCGCGGCACACCAGGAACTGCGAGACCTGTTGCAGCAACGTGCGGAGATCATGAAGCGAATCGGCACGGTGAAGCAGACCATCATCGGCTTAGCAAACCTGTTTGGCGACGAGATGCTTGATGACGAACTGCTCAGCCTGGTGGAGCGCAGGAGCAACGGTCGTCAGTCGGGGTTCACGCGCGCTTGTCGCATGGTGCTGCTGGAGGCCAAGCGCCCACTGACCGCCAGAGAAATCTGTGAACATTTGCACCAAAAGTTCTCAGGTGTGCTGCTGAATCACAAGGACCCGCTGGCCTCCGTCACCACGGTGCTCAACCGCTTAGTGGAATACGGTGAAGCGCGTTCATTGCTCAACCAGCACGGTAAGCGTGTTTGGGAGTGGGTAGCAGAAAAGACGAATGGTGCGATCGGGCGGGCGTAGCGTCTGAGATTTGATCAATGCTCTCGGCGGTAGAGGGTAACCACAATCCCGCCGGGAAACTCCTTCCCCATTACCTGTGTGAAGTTTTTCTTCAAAACATTCTGAACAACTTCTGTGGTTTTGTCCGGCTCTCCATATTTCAACCGGTTGTGCGCAAGCACGAGCCAAACGCGCTGGTAATGCGACGAAAGATCGCTGAGATCGGCATTTTTCGCGTTTGCCAGGAAATCCTGTGCCGTAAGTTTTTCGCCAGAGGATGGAAAGGTCATCTGTATCCGCTGGCGGGCAGGACTGCTGACCGCGTAATACTCAAAGGGCATGCGTGCCTGGGCGGAGTGGAAGATTACGCCATCGCTGGGGAGAGCGTTAGCAAGAACATAAGAAGTAGCGCTACGCCAGTCCTCCCTGGCGAGATCGAAATCAGCGTGGTAATAAGCGAGGGTACCGCGAATCGAGAAGGCCAGCAGCGCCAACAAAACTCCGACGGCTAGAAGTCGGGGGCGCAAACGAGCGACGCCATCTGCTGCCAACAATACTAAAGGCGCAACACACGGGAACATGTAGCGGGGCAGAAAAACCGATTTGATCAAGGAAAATCCTAGCGTCAGAACCACCGGCAACAGCAACCAGCTGAGCAGAAACAAATACGGCCATGTGCTTTCCCAAGACTTCTGACGCGCAAATGTCTGGCGTGAGAAAGCCCGACCTGCCGCCGCGTTGCGGGTGAGAACATCAACCGTGGTCGCTACGACAGACCACGACGTCAGCCCAGACGCAATCGCGACCCCACAACTGGCAACATAAATAAGCAGCAGGAGGTTACCGCCATTGCCAGTCAGGTGGAGGGCGAAGCGATGCAGGTCGGCGGAGCCAGGGCGGGGTATCCAATTCAGCGGACCAAGACCGCGCGAGGCAATAAATACACCGAGCGGAAGCACGAGCACCCCGATGATCTTGAGGCTTCGCGAAAAATCCGCACGTGCGGCCGGACGAGGGAAAAAATACGCAGCCAGCCACTGGGCAATGACCAGTAATACCGCGAAAAAATGACTGTAGATCGCAAGCGCGCTGAAGATGACGTATGACACCCAGTTCCCTTGCGTGGAGGACCGGAGTCCGCGCAAATAGAACACCGACGAGAGCAGCGCGAGCAAGAAAAAAAGACTGTAGCTGCGGGCTTCCTGGGCATAACGAATGTGCCAGGCGTGCACCGCCAGCAGGGCCGCGGCGATGAGTCCCGGGCGTTGACCCAAAAGATCTTTTCCCAGCAGGTAGATGACTGGAATAGCGGCGACCGAGAAAATCGCCGAGAGGCTGCGCACAAAAAACTCACCCTGGCCGAAGTGAAGCCAAATACGCAGCAGACCGTAGTAGAAGGCCATGTTGGCCTCGCGGCGCCACAGAATGTGCAGCAGGTTGGGCCAGTCAAGCCGGGAGATCATCACGCTGACGCCTTCATCAAGCCAGAAGCTCTTGCGGGTGAGGTAGAGCAATCGCAAAACGGCTGCCGAAACGGTGATGGCAGTTATGGAAATGGCAGGGAAGTATTGCCGGCCGGTAGAAAGTGCCTCAATGGTCTGTGGTGGGGAGGGCACAGAAGAAGTCCGCATTCGTGGACATTGTATTAGGGTCGGCAGCTCAGGGGCTAAAGTCCTGTCTAGCGCTGCATGGAAACGCAGGGCTGGCGAGCAGGGCTCGCCCGGACAGGGGCGGCTGTCCCCACGTGAGTTCACTAATCTCGTCCTGGATCAGCCGCCGATGTGGACCATGGTGCGCGAGGCGGGAACAAAGTCGGGCTCGCCGATGTGGTGGCGCTCTTCTTTGCGTTGAATCACGCCGCGTATAAATTCGACCAGTTCATCATCCGAGGCGCCACGGTGCATGAGACCGGCGAGGTCATGGTCCCAGACGGAGAAGAGGCAGGTTCGGATCTTGCCATCAGAGGTCAGGCGCACGCGGCTGCACTGGCCGCAGAAGGGGTGCGAAACCGGGGCAATAATGCCAATCTCGCCGATGCCATCGGCAAAGCGGTAACGGCGTGCCGTCTCGCTGCGTTGATGCGGAATCTCTACCAGCGGGTGAAAGGCAGCCATACGCTCCAGGATTTCGGGCAAAGTGACCACGATCTCCGGGGACCACACGCGGTCTTCCTCGAGCGGCATGAATTCGATGAAGCGGAGCACTACCCCTTCTTCACGGGCGAAGCGGCCGAACGCGGGAATCTGATCGTCGTTGAAACCACGCAGAAGAACGCAATTAACTTTTACTGGCGAGAGACCGGCGCGTTGCGCCGCGCGGATGCCGGCAATCACGTTTTCAAAACCGTCATGCACGCGCGTAATCCGTGCAAAGCGCTCAGCATCAACCGCATCCATGCTGACGGTTACGCGGTTAAGACCGGCGTCCTTGAGTGGCTGTGCCATCTCGGCCAGCAAATGACCGTTGGTAGTGATCGCCAGATCGAGCGGTTCCCCGTCGCTGTTTCGAACCCAAGACAGGTCGCGCACGAAATCTACCAGACCCTTGCGCAGCAGAGGCTCACCACCGGTGATGCGGACCTTCTTAATCCCCAGACTGGCGAAAATCCGGGCCATGCGAAAGTAATCAGAGAAGGGCAGATCCGCATATATCGCGCCCTGATTGCCGGTGCGGCAATAGACACACTTGTAATTGCAGCGATCGGTGACGGAAATCCTGAGATCAGTGATAGGCCGGCCGAATTTGTCGGTCAAATTCATCAAAGTCTTGGGTTCGTGGGAAGAGAAATAGAAACAAGGCAGGAGATGCCCCGCTCGTTTCCTTTCCAAAGGCTTCTCACGAAGCACGGGAGGCGCGGGCGTTTCCACCAGCACCCTCGGCCTTCTTCGCTGAAGAAGGCGCCGCCACCGCAGCCAAGGTATGCCCAGGTCGCAGCGGTCGGAAACAGGTTTTCATTATAGTCCGGAGGAGGCTTGGTGGGAATTAGCGGCCGAAAGGCGATGATTGCGAAGCTGCGGGCGCACGTTGCGGCGCCAACTGCAGCCACTCTGCCCGGAGAGCGGAGCGGTGGGCAGGTGGATGCAACCGGGAAAGCAGCCCGTGATCGCGAGCCTGAAGGATAGCGGCTTTGATTCTGGCCCGGTCGGCGATGGGCCACATATTTTGCAACTCCGCCCAGGCCAGGGCTTCGCGGCCACTGTACAGATAGGCCACGACAATGCTCAAAACCAGACCCTTGGTGCGGTCGAACTCCGGCGCGAATAAATTCCCAGCCTTATAATTTTGAAATTCACGAATCATTTGCGGCGTGAGGCGACGGCGAGCTTCCAAAATTTGGCGGTCATAATCGCGCAAGTGTGCACTGCTGGCATTGAACCACTGGCGACCGCGCAGGTGGACTACAAGCCGGGGCATCGGACTAAAGACATGAGAGGTTTCGAAATAATCGAAGCCACCGTCGCGGGTCCAAACCTCGGTACTCTTTGTCCCGCGCCGAAAATCAAAGCGCGCCTCGTTCATCACCTCCGCTAGAAGCCGCGGCGGATTGCTGAGCGACACAAAAGAATACGTCCAACAACAGTGGACCCCACCCGAGTACGCTTCGAGAACGACATCGGGTGAGCCGTCGTGGTTGAGGTCCGAACCGGTGATGGGATGGAGCCGCACCGCCCAGTTGCCAGTCTGAAAAACCACGCGACCGTGGGAGTCGCGGATTTCTGCCTGACAAGGCGCGAGCTCAGCTTGTTGCTGGCTGCTCGCAGGAGCAATGCGCAGGCTAAAGCCGCCCCATAAAGAGGAGGACAACATTCCCACACCGCGGGAGCAACCGCTGGCCGCGAGCCCGAGCAGAGCGCTGGCACGAGAAAACGGAGCCGAACCTTGAAAAGCCGCACCTGGAAAAGATGTGGCTTGGGCGGAGGCTGTGACACAGATCCCCGCCAGAAGTATTGTTAGTAATCGCCGGTACATGAGTTTCAGGAATCATCCGGCAGAACTGCAGGCGAGACAATCGGTGGGTCACCTTAGAGAGAACTAATTCGAACCATATGGTTCAACCTAGAGGGTGCGCTTGAACAGCGGGGTAGCAATGCTCAGGGTGGTGATGGCGAATAGGATGAGGTAAGCAAAATCTGGCCAGATGGCTACGATTCCAGCTTCTTTTAGCAGCAAGGATTTGAAACCGTGAACGGCATAGGTGAAGGGATCCACGCGCGCGATCCCTCGCAGCCACCATGGGAAGGCCTGGATCGGGTAAATTGAGCCACTAGGAAAAAACAGCAGAGTGTTAAGAATGCCGAAGATGGCGCGAGGCACAAGGGGATCCTCGACGCGCACCATCAGCAGAAACATCATTCCGTTAAAGGCCAGCGAGGTCAGGGTAATCAGCACGAAGAGCCAGAGAATGGTCATGGGATCGAAGATCGTGCCCACTCCGGCCAGCATGGCGCCCACCACAGTAATGACAATGCCGGAGGCAATCGCCTTCAACGCGCCGGCCACATTCAGGCCCAGCACCAACTCGGTCTTGGTAATCGGCGTCACCAGATATCCCTCGTGAACACCGCGTGCTTTGTCGTCAATGTAGAGCATGCCGCCGCCGATCATCACCGACACAAACATGGCCAGGGCGATGGAGCCGGGTAAAAGATATTTCATGTACTCGATATAGGGATAGAGTTCCACAACGTCGAGCACCGTCTTCTGCAGCACTCGGGGTTCAATATCGGGCTGGTTGAGCGCATTGGTTAAGGTTGTAAGCGATTGCTCCAATGTCGAGCTCATGAAATTGTCGCTGTTGTCCACGACCAGCGCGATGCGGGGATGGTTCTGCTCGTAAACACGGCGGGAATATTCCGGCGGGATTATCACTGCGCCCTGGATTTGGCCATTACGCACATCCTCGACGGCCTGGCTCTCGCTCTGGTAATACACGGGAGCAAAGGTGCGCAAGTTGGCTTGCACGGCATTGAAAGCCTCGCGAATCTTTATGGACTGGGTGCCGTTGTCCTGGTCCACAACCCCCAGGCGAGCGTCGCGGATCTTGCCCCCGAAAGCATTTCCAAGCACGATGAGCTGCACCAGGGGAAAGACCATGGCGACCATCATCAGAGCAGGCGAGCGCACGAATTTGCGGAGTTCGCGTTCAACGATTGCCAGCATTCGATTCATGGGCGTAACCCTGGCCGCTCCGGCATGACGAAGCCGTAGGCTTTGACCGCCTCGTCGCGTAATTGCCGTCCGGTGTAATGAACGAAGACGTCGTCCAACGTGGTGTTTTGCACTGTGAGGGAGCGGATTTCTACTCCCGATTTGACCGCCAGCTCCACCAATTCCATGGTGGTACGCGACCCATTGCTGGTGAGGACGCGGTACATATTCCCACCTTCGGGCTGCACGGAATTCACCTCCGGCAAACTGCGGAGACGCTGTTCCCAATCCGCAGGCGGACTGGAAAACTGGGCCTCGATTACGTTGGAGCCGGGTACGCTGTCCTTGAGTGCCTTGGGAGTGTCGAGAGCGACCAGCTTGCCGTGATCCACGATGGCGATGCGGTCGCACAAGCGATCCGCCTCGTCCATGTAGTGGGTAGTAATCAGAATGGTCAGGCGACGCCGGCTTTTTATGTTACCCAGCATCTCCCAGACGGCAACGCGCGAGACCGGGTCAAGGCCGGTGGTAGGCTCGTCGAGAAAGAACATTTTGGGACTGTGGACGAGGCCGCGAGCGATCTCCAACCTCCGACGCATGCCACCGGAAAGAGTTTTGGTTTGCGCGGCACGCCACTTGGTGAGATCAACCAGCTCAAGCAGTTCGTCAATGTTGCGCTTCCGATCTTTGGCAGGAACGTCGTAGAGCTTGGCGTAAATATTGAGGTTTTCTTCCACCGAAAGATCGAGGTCGCTGGTGAGGGCCTGCGGAATCACGCCGATGCAGCGGCGGGCTGCATCAGGCTCGCGGCTCACGTCGTGGCCGGCAATGCGCGCCGCGCCGGCGGTAATTGGTAGGAGGGTCGTCATCATGCGGATCAGCGTGGATTTGCCGGCACCGTTCGGCCCCAATAGCCCGAAGGTCTCGCCCTCATAGACGGTAAAAGAGACATCGTCCACCGCAGTGAAATCGCCGTACTTTTTGACGATGTGGTCTACTTCTATGGCTTTGGGCAGAGGAGCGCCGCTGGCATCAACAGTCGAGAAGCCAGTGTTGCCGTTGCCGGATTGGGAGTCCGCAATCATGGTTGTTGTCCAGAGCCTGCTTGTGGTGACTGTGCAGGCTGGAAGTGCGGCCCCGTGCCCGCGCGTGCAGATTCAAGATGCGCGTACGGCACCAGCACGTCGGCTGTCATGCCGGGAACGTACAGTTCGCTAGGATTCGCGATGCGAAGCTTCAGGGCGACGGTCTTGATGTCGCGCTTACGGCGGCTGACGTCGCGCTGCGTGGCGAAATCGCCTTCCACGGCCTTGAAGTAAACCTTTCCTGGAATAACCTGGCCGCTGGGCATCCGGATGTTGAAGGTATCTCCCAAAGCAATGTGATCGGCGTAGGTTTCCGGGATGGCGGCGCGGACCCAGGAGTCGTTCAGGTCCACGATGGTGACGATGGCTTGTCCCGGATTGACGACTTCACCTTCGCGCGCGGCACGCACCGAGACGGTGCCGCTCACCGGGGCAACAATGCGCGTGTAGCCCAGGCGGACTTCCGCCTGCTGACGTTGCGCCACAGCACTGAGCATGTCCGCACGGGTGGCGGCAACGGTGCTGGCGGCCGCTCGCGCCTGGTGAGTGCGGGCCACGGTTGACTTCAAATCCGCTTGTGCAGCCCGGACCTGGTCTTGCAGAGCTCTGACCGCGGCTTGCTCAGCCTTCAGTTGTAACTCGGCATGATCGCGGTCCTGTTGCGAAGCCACGCCTTGATCAGCCAACGAAACGATGCGGTCGCGGTCGGCGCGGATTCGATCTAGATCGGCTTCGGCTTGCGCGAGCTGTGAGCGCACTGACTGCAGCTTGGCTTCCGCCATGCCGACATCGCTGTACGTAGTTCCTTTAGTAGCGGCTTCCGTGGCTTCGGTCTGGGCCACCTTGGAGCGCATCCCCTTTGTGGTGGCGGCAAGGGCGCGCTCTTGCTGCTGCAATTCGGCGGGATCGAGCAGTGCAATCACATCCCCGGCTTTGACCTGCGTGCCTTCTTCGACCAGCAACTTATCAATGCGGCCCTGGATGCGGGCGCTCACGATTACCTGATTCGCGTCCACCACGCCGATGAGTTCCAGATCTTTGGTGCGGTTGGTGGAGAAAGCGTAATAAAGACCCGCGCCTACAAAGATGACCACAAGAAGTATGAGAACTTTATTACGCGCACTCACGGCTGGCTACCTTTCTGACTTCGCTTCTCGGCCTGGCCTTCGGACGACTGCGAATTTTGAAACAGGGCCGCGGAAACAAAGTCGAGCACGGCCGCCCGGCGGGCAGCAACGCGTTCCGGAGAAAGTGGGTCGCCGGGCACCATGCGAGCAAAAACCATGCTGCTGCTGAAATAAAAAACGATGAGGGCGACGGTTGAGGAAATGAATTGCGCGGGATCAACCGGGCGAAAATCTCCGCGCTCGATTCCTTCTCTAAGTACGCTGGAAACTCCCGTGAAGATCGGTCGCAGGTACCGGTCCGCGATGCGGCGCAGATGCGGCGAAGCGGTGCGTCCCGCACGCATGAACTCACGCTGCACAATGCGCGGCAGCTGCGGGTTGCTAGCCAGGTAATCGAAGTGCGCACCGACGTAGGCCAGGTACTTCTCTTTCGGCGGCAGATGGTGTTTCAGGACGTTGAGGACGCGCTCGGCGAGTCCTGCGAAAACATGGTCCAGCACCGCGCCGTATAGCGTTTCTTTGTCTTTGAAATAGTAGTAGAGCAGCGCTTTATTGACCGCGGCCGCCCTGGCTATGGCGTCAGTACGCGCGCCGGCCACGCCCTCCTCCGCGAACTCGCGCATCGCCGCATCGAGAATGGCGGCGCGCGTCTGCTCCGGCTGGCCGCGAGTACCGAGGCGGGGCTTGCGGCTGGTTTTGTGGGTGAGCGTGGGCAAGGAATACTCCTAATTAACCAGTTAGTTATATTACATTAACTGATACCCAGATCGCAAGCCCTCGTATATATGAGGTCAAAAGCTGGATCCTTCTAGGTAATTACGCCTACGGCCATTTCGAAATTCAGAACAAAAGTTAAGTTTTTGCTTGCAACGGGACAAAGGTTAGCTAAAGATGCATTCGCTGATGAGCATCAGTTCCGGTGGGAGAACATACGATGAAATCGCCAATCACAGTGGGGTTCCTATTAAGTTCTTTGGCAGCTTTTTCTCAAGTGCCCGGACCCCCAGCTACGCCTGCTGTTTCTGCCCAGAGGCAAGTCACAATTTTCGTGAGCGCAGTCGATCGTGGCGGCAACCCGCTGCAGAGCCTGACCAAGGACCAGGTTTCGGTGGTAGATAACAATCAGCCAGGAACGGTGCAGGAGGTTCGCAATGCAACCGAGCTGCCGCTTCATCTGGGTATGGTTCTTCTATGCTCGAAAACCCATTTCGCACAAGAACAGAAGGCTGCCATTGACCTGGCTCATAAGGTGTTGCGTCCCAATGTTGATAAAGCATTTGTGCTCGCGGCGGGAGGCGAAAAGGGGGGTACTTCACAGCTCGAATGGTTGCCGGACGCCGATCGGGTTGAAGCGGCAATTCACGCGCTAGACAAGGACTCTGGCCTGCCGGACCCATTCAACTTCGACCTGAGCAATTACTCCGTTGCCACCACGCGTATGAATATTCAGCAAATTGCCAGCGGCGGGCCGAATGTGTTCGATTTCATTTGGAAGTTTATGGACACCGACTTAAGGCCAGCGCGGCGGGCGATCGTTCTGTTTCGTAACCCGTGGGGGCACAGCCCGGGATTGGACAGCAGATTTCACGAGATCATAGAGGCCCGGCACAACAAAATTATCGCTGACGCACAAGAGATATGGGCGGCGTTGTACGTCATCGGAGTGGAAGAACGTGTGGCTCCGCCCCCGGCTGATTTGGGCCGAACCTATGCTCCGACGCTTACCGGTCAAGGTGGACAAGAACGGGTTTACGACCAGGAAATGGATAAGTTGCGTAACCGACAATACAACGCCGGACGTAACAATGTGGAGCGCCTGGGGGTGGAAACGGGTGGTGGAGTTTGGTTGAATCCCAAGAAGGATTTCTCCGATGCCGTGGCGGCAATTGCCAATCGGCTGAAGGGCTCGTATGCGCTCTCCTATTCAGTGCCACAGAACGTCGGCGGAGCCGTGCACTCGCTGCAGGTGAGAGCTAACCATCAGGATGCGCACATCGCGACACAGAAGGAATATTTCGCTCGTCAATAGTTGCCAACTTGCGGGTCATGACCTGAAGAAACCGGTTAGCTTTTTTGGCGAGACATTTGTACCCGACCCGCGTCTAACAGCCAATCAGCGCTGCTGATATTTGAGGCAAGCACTCGGCCGCCAAACGGAGCTTACATATGACGGGATCCCAAATATTGAAAGTCCTCAGTGCTGTAGCCCTGGGTGTGATTGCCATAAACATAACCGCTGCCCTGAACGCCGGTCCTGAGAGCAGTTCGTCTGACCATTCGCAGTACACAAAAGACAACGAGCTAGTCCGGCCGGAGAGTTACCGCGACTGGGTCTATCTCTCGTCAGGTTTAGGCATGAACTATTCCGCGACTCCCGGCTCCCATCAATTGTTCACGAACGTCTTCGTTCCGCAGTGGGCCTATCGCGAATTCCTGGGCAGCGGAAAATGGCCGGACAAAACCATGTTCGTGGTAGAAGAACGGGAACCCCAGACCAAGGGCTCTATTAATAAGAGCGGGCATTTCCAAACCGATTTTGCGGGCATGGGAGTTGAGGTCAAGGACGCCAAGTTTCCCGACAAATGGGCGTACTTTAATTTCGGCCCTACGGGACGTGCCGCGAAAGCCAACCCCAAAGAAGCCTGCTGGCAATGCCATGAGGAGCACGCAGCGGTGGAGCACTCATTTGTGCAGTTCTATCCCACGTTAAAGCCAGTGGCGCAGAAGTTCGGTACCTATCACGAGAAAGACTAGACGGAATCTTTGGGGCGATGGCGGAGGTAGCAGTCTCACGCTAACCTGTCTCCCTGCTAACAGGGAATTTAACAGGGAAAAGCCCCGTATTTTGGGGAGGGGGCCTCAGTAATTCTGCCGTAAGTGGTTGCTCTAGCTTTACATCGGAGCGAGAGGCGGCTTCAATAGCGGAATCGTAACAGGGAATTATCAGGGATTCGTTTTCACTGATACGTGTTCATTGCAGGGTCTTTAGAACCGATTTGTTGGGCTGAACCCAAGCTGCCGACGCTGCTCACTCCAGTTCGGGGGCAGATGTCGGAACAATTGGCTCAGTTTCAGATCCGCTGGTTGCCGACCATTGAGGATGGCCTCGACGATATCAGGAGCGAGGAATGCGCATCGCAACACGCGACTGACATAACGTTCGTTGAGCCTGATGTCTCGGGAAAGCGCGTGGATACTCGACGATTCACCGTGAATGATGCGTTCGTACCATTGATGGGCGCGGGCAACGGCCTTTAGCATGGAGGGGATCACCTCTGCAGGCGCTTCCCCTTTAGGCGGAACTACCACTCGGATCTCACCGCCATGGCGCTCGAATCGAGTTTCGATATCTAGCCGAAGCAGATTCTCGGCACTCTTGTTTTCCTTAACTGCCGGTAGTGCGTGGACATCAGTCTGACCGAACAGCACGGCGCGAAGGGCTCTCTGTTGGAGGAACAGCTCGATCTTCTCTCCGTAGACGATCACCCGCGCGATGATATTCCTTACCACGATTTGCATCTGATATGCCGACCCGTCAGACCATTTATGGGCCATGGAAGATGCGGCGGCGACGAGTGCCTGAGTCACCGATGCACGGTCCTCAGCCGTCCCTAACCCGTCGACTACTTCTCTTGTTGATCGGAGGAAAGACTGAAGCCGGGACAACACCAGTTTTTCAATGTGGTATGCCGGAATGCGAGCTGGCGCACTTTGTGGCCGACCAGCGTTCTTCACATGTTGCTGGCAAACGTAATAGCGGTAACGCTTGCCCGCTTTGACAGTGTGCGATGGCGTGAATCGATTGCCCGCGGCATCCTGCAGCAACCCTGTCAATAGGTTTGATGATTTTAGATTGGGACGGTTTCGTCTTGGGTAATGATTGGTCCTGAGTTGTGTCTGTACTTTGTCCCACACCTCCCGCGAGACGATCGCTTCGTGCTCGCCAGGATAGGTTTGTTCGCCATGAGTTATCTCGCCCAAGTAGATTTGATTTTGCAGGAGCGCATAGAGCGCACCTCGCGAATACACGGCTCCTCCCGCCCTGGTTCCAGATGCACTGATTCGCACCTTGCTCCGAACCCCCTGACGGTCGAGATGAACTTTGAGCTTTGAGACACATCCCAGTTCAAGATAGGTCTGATAGATGGTGCGGATGAGTTTTGCCTCTTCCAAATTAACGAGAAGTTTGCGTTGTTTCAGATCGTACCCGAGCGGCACTCTGCCACCCATCCACATACCTTTGCTTTTAGAGGCAGCGATTTTGTCGCGAATGCGTTCGCCGGTGAGCTCCCGTTCAAATTGCGCGAACGACAGCAATACATTGAGGGTCAGCCTTCCCATTGAGGTCGTGGTGTTGAACTGCTGGGTGACGGAAACGAAGCTGACCCCGTGTGCGTCAAAGGCTTCGATGATCTTGGCAAAGTCGGCCAAGCTGCGGGTCAGACGGTCGACTTTGTAGACCACCACGGTGTCGATCTTGCGGGCCGTAACATCATCGAGGAGACGCCGGAGCGCTGGGCGATCCATGTTGCCGCCGGAGTACCCGCCATCATCGTAATGAGTTTCCAGAGCGCGCCAGCCCTCATGTCGCTGGCTGACGACAAACGCCTGAGAGGCTTCTCGCTGCGCGTCGAGGGAGTTGAAAGATTGCTCAAGACCCTCCTCTGATGATTTGCGAGTGTAGATCGCACAGCGTACGGTCGATTTGCGCCCCGCACTCATGGGGTACGTTCCGCTTTGTTCACATTATTTTCTTTGATCTTCAAGCCAAAGAAGAGTGGACCGGACCAACGGGTCCCCGTAATCAGGCGAGCGATTTCCGACAGGCTCGAGTAGCACGCGCCCTTGTATTCATAACCATCGTCCTCAACCGTAACCGTGTGGGTCTCTCCCCTCCACTCGCGAAGCAGACGGGTGCCTGGCTTCACCCGAGGTGCGAGTGAGAGTGGAGTATCGGGATCGGCTTCAAGTGCGTGAGCAATCTGGCGCAGGCGTCGGGAAGCCGAGGCGCTAAGCCCGCCATAAGCTTGCACCTGAATGCCATAGGAAAGAATCGGAAGCATGAGACTCTTGGACATATGCTGGGGTGGCTGCTTACCGAAAAGTGCACCCCAAACGGCACGCAGTTCGGCGTTGGTCATCTGTGTTAACTCCAACAGGCGTCGGATGGTGTTGTCGGCCATGGGCGCAGCTCCGGCAAGCATTCCCGCTTCCTTTCCGGGTGAAGTCAAGTCCAATCTGAGGGCGTTGTCTTGAGGCCCGACATGTGGCTCGCACCCGGTGCAGGGGGGCAAGCGCAGGTACTAGCTGTTGGTTGGTCCTGAACCATGTTGAGCAATCTTTTTTGAGGATTGCTCTTGTGGCCTGAGGAGAAGCAGTTCTATATTTATGTCCACCCCAGTTTTTAAGGCGCGGAAAATGTGAATCCGGAAAGGATTTGCGATGTCCGCGCCAATGGCTTCCCGCAAGCAGCTCAAATCCCCTTCACACTCTCATCACCGGCTGTCAATCACCTATCGTGCCATTAAAGATCTGAGGCCCAATCCTGAGAACCCGCGACTACATAGCGATAAGCAAGTCCGACAAATTTCCCGCAGCATCGAAGTCTTCGGTTTCAATGTTCCGGTCCTAGTCGACGCCCAGCTGCGCGTCATCGCAGGTCACGGCCGACTTCAGGCTTGCAGGCTGCTTAAACTCACCCAAGTGCCGACCATCAGTCTCGAACACCTGACGGAAGCCCAAGCGAGGGCCTTCCTGATCGCCGATAACCGGCTCACCGAGAATGCCGACTGGGACGGCGGTCTCTTGGCCGAGCAGTTCAAGGCTCTTTCTGAAGCCGACATCGATTTCAGCATCGATGTAACTGGCTTTGAGATGGGCGAGATCGACCTACTCATCGAGGGGCTCGAGCCGGCGGTCGAGGGTGGAATGGATAATGCCGACTCCTTGCCCGAAGCAGGCGCCCAAGTCAGCCACCATGAAGATCTATGGCTACTCGGACCGCACCGCGTCTATTGCGGCAACGCACTCAACCAAAGCAGCTACGCGAATCTCATGAATAGCAAGCGTGCTGCGATGGTGTTTACGGATCCGCCCTACAACGTACCCATCGCAGGACACGCCAGCGGACTGGGGGCCATTCAGCACGCCAATTTCAAAATGGCCTCCGGTGAAATGACCCAGCCGGAGTTCATGGATTTTCTGACTGCGGCCTGTGGACTGCTCTCGGCCCACAGCGTTGATGCTTCGATTCACTTTGTCTGCATGGACTGGCGGCATATGGGCGAGCTGCTCAGTGCTGGCGCTCAGGTCTACTCTGAGCTCAAGAACGTTTGTGTCTGGGCCAAGAACAATGCCGGGATGGGTTCGCTTTACCGCAGCCAGCATGAGCTGGTGTTCGTATTCAAGAGCGGCATAGGGACTCACCGCAACAATGTCCAACTGGGCCAGTACGGTCGCTATCGTAGCAATGTCTGGCGCTACCCGGGCGTGAACTCCTTCTCACGATCAACTTCGGAAGGTAATCTGCTTGCCCTGCATCCCACCGTCAAACCAGCCGCCTTAGTAGCGGATGCCATCATGGATTGCTCAGCAAGGGGCGAGATCGTTCTCGACGCGTTTCTGGGTAGCGGTACCACGGTAATCGCAGCGGAACGGACCGGCCGCATTTGCTACGGAATCGAACTCGACCCTGTCTACGTCGACGCCATTATTCGTCGCTGGCAGTCTTTCAGCGGACAAAGCGCGTTACACGGCCATTCGGGCCGGAGCTTCACGGAATTGGAGGAAACCGCTGCCCAGGAGGTCACACAATGCCCAGAAAGATTGAAGGCCAGATCCCGGATCGTCAGCGTGGACAACAAGAACAATCTCTATCCGGGCCAGAAAACAAAGACCGCACTGCCGCTCCAAAGCGCAAGGAAGGTTCGATCCCCGAAGTTATCGGCTACTGCAATCCTCCGACGCACACCCGCTTCCAGAAAGGAAAGTCGGGCAACCCGCAAGGCCGTCCCAAGGGTAAGCATAACCTCTCGAAAGTGCTTACCAAAACGCTTAATGAAAGGGTCCTCATCAACGAAAACGGTCAACGGAAGAGGATTACCAAGTTTGAAGCGACAATCAAACAACTAACCAATAAGGCGGCGTCCGGCGATCTCCGGGCCATCATGCAGGTTTTGCAAGTAAAAAGATCGGCGGAGGAAATGCCAATTCCGCAGGGGCAAGAATCGGAACCCGCTGCAATGGAAGATGCCGATTTAAAGGTACTGGAAGGTGTTCGCAAGCGCTTAGTAAGCACTCGAGAAGACGAGGGAAAAGGCGGAACGCATGAATCCTGAAGTGACCCCCGAGGAATACCGTGTCATTCTGCGCCGGGACTTCTTTACCTTCCTGGAGCGCAGCTTCCATGAGCTGAATCCTCAAACTACTTTCTGGCCCAATTGGCACATCGAGAAGATCGCCGCCGGATTGGAGTCCTGCCGTCGCGGCGAAACCAGGCGGCTCATCATCAATGTTCCGCCTCGCTCGCTAAAATCGCACTGCGCATCGGTCGCTTTCGTAGCCTGGCTCCTCGGCCATAACCCCAGCACTCAGGTGATCTGCGCCAGTTATGCGCAAGATCTGGCCAACAAGCACGCCATTGACTGCCGCGCCCTGCTGGCCAGCGACTGGTACCAACGGCTCTTTCCGGGGGCACGACTCTCCCCACAAAGACAGGCTGTACAGGAGTTTATGACTACCGAGAAGGGCTTCCGACTGGCGACCTCTGTCGGGGGCGTGCTAACGGGTCGAGGTGCAGATTTCCTCATTATCGATGATCCGCTCAAACCCGATGAAGCTTTATCGGAGTCTCAACGCACGGCGGTAAACGATTGGTACGATCACACCCTTTACAGCCGCCTCAACGACAAGCGCAACGGCTGCATCATTCTTATCATGCAGCGGCTCCACGAAGATGACCTGGTGGGGCATGTCAAAGCTCAAGAATCGTGGGAATCGCTTTGCTTTCCAGCCATTGCGGAAGAAGACGAGATCCACGTGATTCCTACGCTGTTCAAGAGTCGAACGGTCCGACGCAGGCTTGGAGAAGCACTCCATCCCCAGCGGGAACCATTAGAGCTACTCCAGCATTTGCGCGAAACCCAAGGTGAATACAACTTTGCTGGTCAGTATCAGCAGGCGCCCGCTCCGCTCGGCGGGGGCATGATAAAACAGTCCTGGTTCCAGTACTACACTCCCGCTGATCTGCCTCCCACGTTTGAGCTGGTTTTTCAGAGTTGGGATACCGCAAACAAGAACACTGAATTGAGCGATTTTAGCGTCTGTACCACTTGGGGAATGCAAAATAGACAGCTTTACCTCCTGCATGTATTGCGCAAACGCATGGATTATCCCGAACTCAAACGGGCTGTGCATGCCCAAGCGGAAGAGTTTCGTCCCATCAACGTCTTAATTGAGGACAAAGCCTCGGGAACCCAATTGATTCAGGAGCTGGTCTACGAACGGGTGCATGGCGTGACTCGCTACGCACCCACCATGGACAAAATCATGCGCTTGCACTCGGCCTCCGCCACCATTGAGAACGGATTTGTGTTCCTGCCTCCAAAAGCAGTTTGGCTAGCTGAATACCTTCATGAACTAACCACGTTCCCTAAAAGCAAGCACGACGATCAGACCGATTCTACCTCGCAGGCGTTAGATTGGGCGAAACAGCGCTATCTGGGGCCGGGCCGCGGGTTGATCCAATTTTGGGAGCAGCAAATAGACAAGCGCCGTTCGCCGTCGGTCCCCGCATAAGAAAGGCGTACACATTGTTGTCGTCTTCTTGTGAGACACATTAGAATTCTACAAACAGAACGCATTCCACAGATGAGCACTTTCATGCCACAAATGTGTGAAGGCACGACCCGCCGGATGCCAGTGTCACCGATTCGACTTGTGCTGAAAGTTGTTAAGAAGAAATAACATATCGACGTATTTTGAAATCCACCAACAGTTGGAACCAGAGTTGCTCGCCAGAGTACCTGGTTGTGGCTTCCCCTGCCGCGCTCCCCGCCATAACGAACGGGCCCCCGTAATCCTGGAGGCAGTCCCAATGAACGCTCAGCGCCAGAACTCTTTCTGTAATCTGCGTTCCAATTTGTCTTCCACAGTTGTCCGCCCGAGCAAATCTCCGCCTAGAAGCTTGAGTTCCTAATTCAGATCTGGGACCACGCAACCAAAGCAAACACGCGTCGCGCTTGGAGTGTGCGCTAAACCGGAGGCAGTTCGATGGCTACGGTCTTTTGTTTCGCGGAAAAACGGAGTCACGTATCACAGATCTCCCGCATTTTGCAGACAGCTCATCACCAAGTGACTGGCTGTTACTCCATACGAGAGGCGATCAGGCAGCTCGGAAACGACCATTTCGATGTTGTCGTCACTGACTACAACACGAAACACAAGCATGGATTGCGTGTGCTCCGTGCCGCGAAGCAGATCGGCAGTGCGCCGGTTGTTGTTATTTCACGAAAATTGGCGGAGGCATTCCAGGCTGGTGACCCATATGCCGACTTGTATTTGGACGAGCCGGTGAACCCGCAAGAGCTGGCGACGCTCGTGGAGGTACTGGCTGGCGCTGCCACACCGGTTATGTCTCCAAGTCCCACGACGGCAAATGTTCCCCTGCCCGACACCAAAGCAGCCATCGCGGCTGCGTAGCCAGATTGATCTGAGGTGAAAATATGAGAGCTTTACGGCTGCTCGCGGTTCTCTTGCCCTTTGCCAGCTTGGCAATTGCTCAGACTGCAAAGAAATCCTCGCATAGCACATTTTCAGCCACGCCCATGACCCGTGCGCAAGCGGCCGAGGTCCTACAAGCAAGCTTAGCTGCCGCCGGAGGAACCGCTGCGCTGAGTCAAATCCGAGATTACGTGGGCGTCGGCACTATCACCTACTATTGGGCGGGCAAGGAGGTAAAGGGTGAGGCCACAATCCGAGGCCGGGGCACAGCCCAGTTTCGCTTAGATGCCAAAGTGGCTGGAGGAGTGCGTTCTTGGGCCGTAAGCAATGACTTCGGTCAGGTGAAAGAAATCGACGGTACCATCTCGCAAATTCCTTATCACAATGCCATAGGCCTAAGAGCGCTAACGTTTCCCGGGCTGAGAATGATGGAGGCGGCTCTCGGGCATAACCTCACGATCTCTGCCAAGACAATCGCTATGCGCGGCGGGAAGTTTCACGAGGTCGCTGTCCAACCGCAGCTTCCCGATAACAAACTGAGCCATCTTGCTGCCATGAACTACTTCATCGACCCGAACACTTTCGCCATCGTCGCTGTTCACAATCAGACACACCCGAACGAAACGATGACGCGGGATATTCCACATGCCGTCTACTACTCCGATTTCCGAGTCGTAAACGGGAGCCTAGTACCGTTCTCCATTGCCGAGACGCTCGATACAAACCGCACTTGGTCCTTGCAGCTAAATAGTGTCACCTTCAACACCGGACTAACTGATGCGGACTTTCGCTTTTAAGCGTTCTGAGATTGTTTTGTGGAAAGGACATTGGCAATGAATACGATTTGTCAGCAACACATTCGCTTGGTTGTTCTCATGGTTACGCTTTGTATGATATTGCCGAGCGCCCATTCTCAAAACTATCTTTCCTCTACGGGGCTTCCCACATTCACTACAGCCTTGCCGGTGAAGAATGGCGTCATCAATGTGGCCAATGGAAACCTCCATATCGAGATTCCTGTGAGGGGTTTTCCTCAACGGGGAGGCAGGACACTTCAGGAGAAGTTCGTATATAACAGCCGCATATGGTACATCGATAGCTCCGGTCCCTCTAAAATTTGGAGAGCGAGTACTGATGGCTGGCGCTTTTCCAATGGCTACGCCGACGTTTCCGTTAACAACTCGGTAACATTTGTCCCCTGCGGCGCGTCCGGGTACTATATCTTATCGAATTACACCTGGATAGACGAAAACGGCACTACGCACACCTTTGCCGCGCAGATTGTGGAAGACGGCAATCCCCCTAGTGGTTGCACACTTCCGCCTTCAACTCCCACCGCATACGCAAACGATTCGTCTGGATTCATGATTTCGGTTGGTCCAACTTCTTCAACTGTATACTATCCCGATGGGACCCAGTTCACGCCTCCAGATCCAATTAGTGGATTCTCGATTACGGGAGATGCCAATGGCAACTTCATCAGCTTTGACCCAAACGATGGCACTACTTATGTGATAGATACCTTATACCGGCAACCCGTACACCCTGCTGTTTGCTTGAGCGGTGTATGCACCTACTCACTTTCAAATTCACAAAATACGACGAATGATTATTCGGAACCATTCACAAGCGTTGTCATCACTACTAATTTTGGACAGTCAGGAGTTACCGAAGGCTCAAGCACAGTAGCGCAGACTCAATCGATCGCATTGCCTGATGGGACAAGCTATCAGTTTCACTATGACTCCTACGGCGAGCTTACTAGTATGGTTTTGCCCACAGGAGGGACGGTTACGTTCAGTTATACGAACTTCCAGGATGCAAAAGGTAACATAAATCGTTGGGCTACCGGCTACATTGCTGCCGGTGGCACATGGTCCTATACTCCCGCCGTGATCACTACCTGTGCACCGGGCACGGAAAATTGCAAACAAAAGGTGACTGTTACCAAGCCGAGTGGCGATGCCACTGTCTATACCTTCACGCTTAACAGTTATGGTGCCTGGAACACTCACACTGTCGAATACTCTGGCCCACCCACTGGAACGGTACTTCGGGACACCACTCTGAATTACGATATGTCCCAGCCCTCATTCATTCGGCTTACCAGTTCTGTCGTAATGCTGCCTACGCCTGCAGGAAACGTCAACACTAGAAAGACATATTCCTACGACAGCGCACAGTTCGGAAATATCACCTCAGTTCTTGAGTGGAAATATTACATCGGAACCCAGCCGCCAAATCCGGACAGGAAATACTTTTGGTCGTTTGTATCGGGTTCTGGCTATACGAATTATACGCAGTACGTGGCAAAGAACATTCTGAATAAAGTCGCAGTCTTCACTGTGCAGGATGGCGCTAGTACCCAACTTGCGCAAACGAGAAATACTTATGATTCCACCGCTCTGACCTCAAAGACGGGCATTGTCCAGCATGACGATACAAATTATGGGACAGGGAACACCATTCGAGGAAACGTAACGTTGGTCCAGCGCTGGTTGACGGGATCAACATTTCTGAGCACAACTAATTTCTACGACACCACTGGACAATTGGTGCAGACAGTTGATCCGAGAAATAATCCAGCAACTACGTTCAGTTTTGTTGATAGGTTCTACAACGACAACGGTTCCAATCCTCCGTCTTCAATTGGTTCGAACCCATCCAATGCCTACCTGACGCAAATGACACGGCCTCTATCAGGGGCGACCACGTATGGTTACTATTTTGGCACCGGCAAGCAGGCGATGGCCAAGGATCAAAACCTTGCTGACTCGTATTCGCATTTCATGGATTCCATGGAACGCCCAACACATACATACCTGCCTCTGACCAATGGTAACCGTGGGTGGACCCTCTTAACGTATCCCGCGAGTTCGGAAACACAAGTGGATACCTACACGGGCATCACGTCGACCACTGCCTCAAGCTCGTGCACGAGTTGCCGTCACGATCAACAATTGCTCGACACATGGGGACGTGCTAGTCGGACCACCTTGCTAAGCGATCCTGATGGTGCAACCAACTCAGATACTAGCTACGATACGACCGGGCGGCTTCAGGTAACGACGAACCCTTACCGTTCCACATCTGATCCCACATACGGCTCCGACACGACTACGTACGACGGGATCGATCATGTCGCTTCATTGCAGCACACGGACGGCAATGTCGCACATACGTACTACGGGACGGCAGTATCGAGCAATGGCGGGGCGAGTTCGCAGCTGTGTTCAACCGCCACATATGGTATCGGCTACCCAGTTTTGGCCGTAGACGAGGCAGGTAAAAAGCGGCAAAAGTGGTTGAATGACCATGACAAACTGATCGAAGTGGACGAGGCGGATTCGAGCAATAATTTGACTGTGGCGACCTGCTACGGGTATGACGGTTTGGACGATCTCATTAACGTTGTTCAGGGAAGCGAGACGCGAAGCTACACCTATGATGCGCTGTCTCGCATGACTTCAGAAACTAATCCTGAGTCCGGTGTTACGAATTACTACTACACGACGTCAGCGGGGGCGCTGTGCAGTGGCGATCCAAGTCTTCTGTGCCGCAAAACGGATTCACGAGGGGTTACGATTACTTTCACGTACGATGCGGAGAATCGTATAACTGGCAAGACGTATTCAGACACGACCCCAGCTGTTTCATATTTTTACGACCAGACAAGTTATAACGGCTTGACAATCACCAATGGCAAAGGTCGACGCACAGGGATGAGCGACGGTTCAGGACAAACCGCCTGGAGCTATGATACCTGCGGAAGAATTCTCAGTGAGAGACGAACTGTTGCTGGCATTACGAAAACCATATCCTACAGCTACAATCTGGACGGGTCGCTAGCTTCTGAGACGTACCCAAGCGGACGAATTGTAACGTATGCATACAGCAACGCAGCCCGCCTGATCTCGGCAACGGACACAGCGAACGCGATAAATTATTCCGCTACAGCGATCTATGCTCCACAGGGAGCACTGGCTTCTCTCATTTACGGCAAGGTGAACGGCGGGTTTGCCGGAATCACGCTCACGTACGGATACAATAATCGGCTACAGCTGAGCGCAACCAAGGCAATGTCATCAAACGGAACCGTTCTAGATCTAAGTTATAACTACGATCTAGGCGGTGGAAGTAATAACGGCAATGTAGCATCCATTACCAACAATCGCAACGCAGGCCGCACACAACTATTTACTTACGATTACATGAACCGAGTCGCCACAGCAAAGACCCAAGCGACTTCAGGAACAGATTGCTGGGGACAAAGTTTCGGATACGACCGTTACGCGAATTTGTTGAACGCAAATGTGACACAATGCTCCGCACCATCACTGAGCTTATCGGTAAACACGAGCAACAGGATCACAAATACCGGGTTTTCTTACGATGCTGCCGGGAATATGACGGCGGATGGCACTGGGACATCTTATGCTTTCGATGCTGAAGGAAAGCAGAAGTCAGCTGCCGGTGTGAACTACACCTATGATGGGCTCGGCTGGCGCGTCCAAAAGAGCAATGGTGAGTTGGATTGGTTTAACGGCGGTCACTCGTTGTTATTTGAGAGTGATCTCAGCGGAAATGTAACCAAGGAGTACATCTGGTTCGGCAGCTTGCGAGTGGCTCGCCGGGATAGCAATGGATCAGTGTATTACTATTTTGCTGATGCATTGGGATCCGGGCGGGTCATGACAAATGCGACGGGCGTCACGCAGCAGGAATCTGATTATTATCCGTTTGGTGGGGAGCGGGTGATCACGAATACCGTGGCCAATGACCTAAAGTTTACTGGCAAAAAACGTGACACGGAGACAGGTCTGGACTACAGCTTGGCGCGAATGTCCAATTCCGCACTAGGTCGCTGGACCTCCCCTGATCCAGCCGGATTGGGCGCTGTTGATCTTCAAAACCCTCAGACATGGAATCGATATGCCTATGTGCGCAACAATTCAGTAAATGCGGTCGATCCTTTGGGCATGCTGGATTGCATAGTAGCAACACTGGGAGGAGGTCCCTGCGATGGAGGCGGAGCAGGCGCGGCCAGCCAGGGAGGAGATCGGGTATTTAGTGAGTTCTACGGCTCAAATAGTTTTGATCAAAGCGATCGTGGCGGAGCAAGCCTCTCCGCTTGCGGCGTTGATCCTTTCTGCCGACAAAATGGCGGAATAGGACCCTTTGGGTCCCCTGTTGCAAATGGGAAGAGTTGGAATGATTCAACGTATGCAACCGGGGGTAACTATATTACGAAGACGCCGACTCCTGAACTAACTCTGAATTGTGTCGGCCAGCGCATCGATATGGGATGTTCCTGGGACCCTTTCAGTCTCTCTTGGGTTGTGAACGGTGACCAGTCGCATAGAATTAACGGTATGTACCCGGGTCTTGCACCCGGGGACCAGCCGATCGGCTCCATAGGCCAAGGTGTGTTGCCCGAGGTATACCGGAGGGCAGCACCGATTACAAAGCCCGCCTTTTGGGCTGCGTGGACTGCGATGGCGGCAGCCCCCACCGCCGTTCCCGGTCTGAACACGTTAGGCGTGAGTGCTTGGAGGGCAGTGTATTCTTACGCGGAGTCCTATGGAATTCCGGCAACCGCGATGACCTTGAACTTCGTTCGAAACTGGCAGTACCTTCGGAACGCCCAGAAGGGGATAGAATGGGGAATTAAGCGCTTAACTGAGTGACTTCGCTTAATGAATTGGGGTCTTGAGTGATCTATCCGGCGACCTATTCCGCGCGAACCGTATGTCCCGAGTGTTGCACGAGGGTCAGGCTGGAGGATGTCCGGTTTACTCCGTTCTTCAGCTGTCCCCATTGTGATAAGGACATCAGAGTTTCACAAACGTATGAATCCGTGATGCGATGGGTCTTTCTTTTATTGACATTGCCAGTGCTGTGGCTATCGGGTATGAAGATATGGATAGCCTTGCTTTGTTGGATTCCTGTGTCATCTTTCTTAGCCGGAACGTGGACCTATGCAGGGAAATATCTCATTCCTCCAAAGTTGGAGAAAAACACGCCCCCTGCTTCTCCATTCCAGGGACTTGGCTTAGGATCAAGTTCTTGAATCTCAGAGATCGCGGCAATTGAGTTTGGGGAGAGAGTGCTGCACTCTGTCAAGTAAATGAGCCGGATTTGCTGCAAATGAGAGCTGCCTATCGCAAGCTAAATTACTGAAAAATGGTGAGTGCGAACAGAGCTGGTTATTTTCAAACTGGTCGTCTTACTTGCTCTCGGGGTGCTGAAATGGGTTTCGTTCTACACACTCCGGCGTTTCCGAAATGGACCTCATTCGCAGAAATCGGGTTAAAGTGTGCAAAAAAGGCTCTCTCTAGGATTTTCTGCCGATTATCAGCGAAGGACCGGCCCCTGCCAGCGACTATGAGGGCACACGGCTCGGCAGGGCTGCTGAACTTTAGGGCACGCCGGGGGCGAATTAGGTCCGGCAAACTCGAATAATTTAACGTGGACGTGAGCCAGAATCTCGTCTTGCGTGGAAAACGGAGGAGACATTTGTGCCATTTTTGTGCCATGAGAATACACATCTTGCACATCATGCCCAAAACGCACTTTAAAGAATCAATAAGCTACGTGCTACCAACATGGCCCGAAGGAACGAATCCCTCCCTCTCCGCCAGATACCTTTCGTTTTCTGGCTATTTGCATTACCTGACTACCAAATTTAAGGCGCTTTGCTTCCGGCGCGGTAGTAGTCACCCTGTATAGACAGGTCGGTAAAGACAAGGCTGGGCGGACTTGAGACGTCAACACAACAGTTAATCAGCAAACGGGGACTGGAGGGAACTATGCCCACCGGACTGGAGAGCCATAGGCATATCGTCGTCTTGATGATGGAAAACCGGTCCTTTGACCACATGCTGGGATCTCTGAGGGCCATGGATCCGCGATCCTTACGGTGAGAGTCAACATAAGCGTCTCCGCACGGAATTGCGAGCAGGCAGTTCGGTGCTGGTGGATTCACTGAGATGGCTTCGCAAACAATGAGTCGAGGTCGAGCGTTACCCCAATACTCCCATGCACATCTTTTTCCTTGATAAGCTCAGTCCGATTGGAAGCTGTTAGCGAAATTGGAATCTTTACTCCGGCACCCTTCATCGGGACTGTGAATGTCGCCTGAAAAACCCCAATATTGCCCCTCCGGCTCTCAGAAATGCCATTTACCAGAACCTGCTGGCTCAGGGGCTCCTCTAATAGGCATAAAGATAACCCAGAAAAGGCAAGCGTCGACCTTCCGAGCTGAGGGATATCCGACACTGGAATCTCGAGCTGGCTTGAGAACCTATAATCGCGTACCGAGCCACTCCGGCTCTTTGATGGAAGAGAACTGAAAAGCGTGGCACTCGCGTTAAACGTCAGCTGACTTCGAGCCTCACCGATCACCCAAAACTAGCCAATGAGTATCACCTGAAAACCGGCCAACGAAGATAGCGTCCGGGACATTGATGCCCGCGGAGGCTTGTAGCCTCCGTGGGCATGGCCAATGTCTTGAACGAAGAGAGAAACAACAAGTCTTAGCTCTCCAGCACACTGCAAGGGAACCCAGGGCTTTCCTAAAGCTTGGGCAGCAGTTTGCGGCTTGCTCGAACGGGAACTGCGCGGCCCGTGAATCTGTCCTTGCCCCTGCACGTCGTTCTGATGTCGGAAAATCGCTTCCGGTCGCTTTCGTTCATATGTATCCTAACAACCGTGTAAAGGAGAGCAGTCGATGGAAGATCCGATTCAACATGTCATTGTCTTAATGCTTGAGAACCACTCGTTCGATCAGATGCTCGGCTGCATGAAGGAGGTCTATCCCGAATTAGAAGGCGTCGATATCAGCGGCCCCACCCTCTACACAGCCACCGACTATCCAGATACTACCCACGAAATAGCGCAGCTACACACCAACGAACGTACGACAGATCCTGACCCCGTGCACGAGCACGTAAACGTGCTGAGGCAACTCAATCCGAAATACGGGTACGTGTCCGATTACGTACAGTCATATCCGCATGTACCGTTAGAGCGGAAGGCAGAAGTAATGGGTATTTACCGCCGCGGATTCTTGCCTGTTCTCCACACGCTCGCCGAACATTTCGCCATTTGCGATCATTGGTTCTCTTCATTACCAGGACCTACGTGGCCAAACCGGTTCTTTGTTCACAGCGGTACTTCGAATGGACACGTCAAGATGCCGTCCGGCGTTTTCGACAAAAACTGGCACTGTTATGACCAAACGACGGTCTACGATCATCTATCAATGAAAGGCATTTCCTGGAAGATTTATCACCATGGGCTTCCGCAGTCTCTCGTGATGATCCACCAGTTGAAGCATGCACTCCACTATCATTCCATGGATACATTCTTTAGCGATGTCACGGGCGCCGCCAAAGAATTCCCTCAGTTCAGTTTTATCGAGCCAGCATACAAAGGCGCTGAGCAAAATGACCAACATCCTCCCTCGGACGTCATGGCCGGAGAACGGCTGCTGGCACAGGTTTATAATGCGTTGCGCGCTAATAAAGATTTATGGAACAGTTCGCTCTTCTTATTTGTGTACGATGAACACGGTGGATTTTACGATCATCTGACCCCTCCTGCCGCTGAGCCCCCAGATGACAAGATATTCGAATACGCTTTCAATCAGCTTGGAGTGCGCGTTCCCGCGCTTCTCGTCTCACCCTGGGTTCAACCAGGAGTCATACCAACGATTTTTGATCACACGAGCTTGCTCAAGTATGTTTCCGACAAATGGGGTTTAGGTCCGCTGGGTAACAGGACTGCAAAAGCCGCCTCATTCGGTTCGGATCTGACCAAACTGCAAGCTCCCCGGACTAATACGCCTGAGCACATTGACGAGGGCACTATGCCCGCGCCAATCGCGAATCCAAGTAAGCGGGTTAATGAGCATCAAAAAGCCCTAGTGTCTTTCAGCCACTTCCTCGAACAAGAACTTGCTAAGGTTGAGCCTCTCGAAGATGTCGCGCGGCGCGCGCTCCATGTTTTGGAGGGACCAGCTGCACAGTTTGCGACTGCCGCCGAGAGATTTGAACGTTTTTTTCTGCACAAAAAGGCCGGGCGCCTCTGACGGGGCGCTCACACGCGTCTTGTCCCTTCAAAGTCCCACAAAATCTCGATCTCGAAATAGACAGCAAGAGCTAGCATCTGCTTTCCGCTCTAACGCTCGACCGATACTTTCTGCTCAGGCACCGCTCGCGTCGGCGAGCAGCACGATTGAGTTCAGCTCGGTCATACAAGCGCCAGTCAGCGACATTTGAACCTCCACGAAGGGGACGAATCGTACACCTCACAACCAATTTTCAGATTGTAGGAGTCGGTATTCCGGATTTTGAAACAGGGTTGACATCTCGCTTGAATTTAACGCAGCCGGAGTGTAAATATTGCTACATTTTCGCAATTCACGGAGGCGCTGTATGAGTCCAAACAGCGGAGCCGGTACTTTGGGTCGTGATCTTGTAGCCCGAGGCGAAATATGACAACGCCGCTTTGGATAGGCTTCAGCTTTCTCGCCCTGCTGGTCATCTTCTTGATCTGCTCCTTCTTCTTCGCGCCCAGGTTGACAGATGACCAGCGTGGCACCTTGAAACTGTTGTCATCATTATGCGCTGGATTCAGCGGTGGGTTCCTGACCGGTGGTGCACTTTTCGAAATGCATAAGACGGCTGGGACCACGACCTTTGGCATATCCGGCACGGCAGGATGTGCACTCTTTCTAGTCGTTTGGTTTTTCTATCCCCGAGTATTTAAGCTCGATGATGGATTCGAATTCAGCATCCCCAATGGATGGACATTTCGAGACACCGTGGATCGTATGGCCCAAACCAGACACGGCGTTAGCGAATGGCGGGGATTCACAGCTCAGGAGATGAGTGCTCTGATACAGAGAAGACAAATCTCATCAGAGTCACTAAGCGACGCCATTGGCCAGTTGCGGTTGATGACGGTCACACCAGACGCGGTTCGTCCGTATGACGTGACTCGCGAGGGCGCGGTGTATCGTCTCACAGTTCGATGAGGAGGGCACTATGAGCAATGTCTGCAAATGTCCCGACCCACCAGGCGGAAGCGTTACATGCAATGATGACCAGTTGGCAGTATGCGGATACCAGGACGGACAAATTGTGTCCGGATGTTTTGACAAGCCCGACCACTTGCGTTCTATAAGCGATAAAGAAGAAAGACTTCTCGCTCTTAAAAATTGGGCTCTTTCAACGATTATGGGAGTTTACCGGTCGGAGGATGATCCTATCGGGCCCGAACTTACTGCGATGCTCGCTAGCGGTCAATACAAGAATGAACAGACAAAAGAGATTGTCAGGTTTATTCTGCCCAGAGACTTTCAGAATACGCCCAAATTAAGGGTAAGGACGATGACACGTTGAAACTTCACCGGGAGCCATCCGACCAATGTTTCATTAGAGGGATAGCGGCTTTTCAATCTGGTCTGCGAGCGCGACTTGGAGGGCGTTGTTGGCAGACGCCGTCACAGCCCATACCCCGGAAAAGAGAACCCTGAGTGTGATCACACAAGATGATCTTGCCACTGTTGTTATAAGACACGTGATTTTTCACGACGTTCCGCAAAATGTTTGAGATGCCGTAGCCAGACCCCAACTGTCCGATGTGGAGACGAAGGTAGATGCCAGTCAGAAGAGTCATCTCAAGACAAAGTTGACACGAGTTCTGAACTGTAGCAAGGCTTACCCATATAGAGATTGTCGCAAGCACGGCTTCGCCAGTGCCCAAGCAAGTTCGCCATCTTACGAAGTCTGGTTACAACCCGGTTAAGTTCATCGAAGCGTGGCAGTCGAACTGGGGCAATCGAAGGAGCCGTTCCTTGATTGGAAACGTGCATCTACTCGATTTCGCATTCCCGGAGTCAAAAGGACAGACTGTACGAAACGGGGCGAGGTTTAAATTAGCTTAGCCTACGAGCCCAAAACCGCTCCCTTGGCCACCGATGTTGGGCCGCTCGGTACGCGAAGGCCTTCTGGTTCCGATACTGAGCAACAGCTGCGGCTCCTCGGATCGACGCCGCCTGCCAAGCAGACGGATCCCCTTCTAGCGCGCTGAGGATGGTCTCTGCACTTTCCCGCGCCGAGCGGAGCGCATAGGCCAGCCCCTCCCCTGAAAGGGGATCACGGGCTAGCGCGGCGTCGCCGACGGCTATCCAGCCCTTACCAGCGCAGGGCCTCATGGCCGAGCTCGCCACTCCGACACAACACGCCTCGGGTGGATTCGCCAATCTCGCTCGAGTGAGTGGCGCGCGAGAGAAGGCGGCCTCCATAGCCTCGCCATATCGCTTGCCTGCCATGAGATTTGCATCCATCATCCAACCGGCGAACATTCGACCACCGGGTACCGGTGCCGAGTACCACCATCCGTCCGCCGCTGCTTCTATAAGGAGCGCGTTTCCAGCATCCGCCATGGGTTCGGACAAGCCGCCGATTAAGCAAAGCGCATCAATCCGCTCACGGTTTCCCAGTCTCACGGCGGGACCGTACCGTCCCGTAGCTACGACCAAGAAATCCGCATTCGCAGCCCATGCTTTACCATCTGTATGGCGGACATCGAATGCCCAGTGACCGTTGGTACGTCGAATGCCAATTACAGTACCCGTCACCAGGGTTACGCCGGCTATTTCCGCTTCCGATAGAAGCCAGCTGTCGAATCGGGGGCGGTCGACATGCCAGGCGCAACCATACGGATTGGTGATGAAGGATCGGTATGATGGCTCTGGCCGCTCCCATGCGCTAACGACAACTGGACACGGGACGGCAACGCCCCTCGGGAGCCGACCCCAGAGCCCAGCAAGTGCGAGTGCGCTCCGCCCTTCGGGCGAGAGCGTCTCGGCAAAACCGCAGCGCCGTTGCAGTTGGCGGGCGATGATCTGGACGTTGAGTCCTGCCCGGGCGAGCTGCAGAGCGGCCATAGTCCCGGCTGGGCCTGCACCAAATACCGCCACCGCAGGCGCCTTACTCACGATCGTTCTGTCTCTAGCCACGGTTTCTTGCGGTTCAGACCTTGCCGAGCCACGAACCCCAACTTGGCCCAACCGGCTACCATTTCCTTGAAGCGCGCCGGGTCGCCGTCCAACGCATTGAAGTCGGGGGGCCGTGTCCATGGCACTTGTTCGTCTGGAGTTGCCTCGGGGAAGACGTCGTCCGGGCGCTGCCCCGTCCACCACATCGCAAAGGTAAGCGCGCCTGTAGCAGGGTTAGTAAGAGGCTCCCTCTTGCAGTCACGAAAGTCCGCCTGCCATGGAAGAGCCATATGCTGTGTGAGAAAGCCGGGGCGCACGGTTACATCTGGAATTCCGACGCTCTCATCTCCAGCCGCGATTTTCTTACCTAGCTGAAAACGAAATGCCTCTATGTAGATCGTTGGATTTCGAATAATCCAACTGACTTCGATACCCGGGAAAAATGGGCCCCCGACACCGTTCTCCAGTGCCGCCCGATCTAGACCGTCTGGCGTGATCGCGGGTGGTGCTGTTGGGATGGAAGGGGGCGAAGTGCCGTCCGGCTTGAACTTGCGAGCGGCCCACTGGGCGAACATCGCGTACTGGGTACGCGTTAGAGAAAAGAAGCGTTTAGGATTCGTCCGCTCGGCGGAACCGGCCTCCGGGTGTTCACTTTCGTCGCAGTACTCGTCCCCGAGACCTCTTGGCATTTGGCTGCAGTCCGCCGGGCTAGTGGAGTCGGGGTCCCTCATCTTTTTGAACACGTCTGTTCGAAGGATATCCTTCACGGTATCGGGGTCCCCGAGCTCAGCCCAGACATGAGGAGCGATCGTGTTATGGAAAGGGCTCTTCAGGTCGGGTGGATCGTGCAGAAATGTCGCACTAAACGCGCGCTGAAGCACATCTGCGATGTCATTGACATAGGAGGGCTGGTAGGACTTGAATCGATTCGCCGCAGGATTCCAGTCATCGCGCTGCTCCTGGAGGCGGGCCAGCGTGCCCCCGGGTCGGAACATCGCTAGATTCGGGATCGGGATCGTTGGATTCCGAACCAATACGTCCCAGATGGTGTCATATAGGGACACTACGTTTCCAACCGCAGGGGCGAAGTCCGGTGGAGCGACTGTAACCCAAGCCCCGATCGCCTCCACTCGGTTGCCGTCTTTCAAGACTATGACAGCGGAGACCGGCCCATCGCTGACATCGTCGAACCATCCGTCATTGTTAACGTAGTTTTGGATCTCGGCTGCGTTGGAGAGTTGGAGGGTCTTCCCATGACCCCCGAAGAAGATCAGGCGTCCGGCGTCGTCAGTGCTGATGTCGCCCAAGTCCTTGATCGTTTGGTTCGTCTTGGGATTCGGGTTCGCGAGGATAATAGGGGTCGCCGATTGGCCTGACACCGCCTTGGGACCCGGATCGATGTCGAGTTGTGATCGGGCATCGTTTCCGATTACGTCATCGTTACGCGCGCCGTTTTTGCTAAAGTCGCCGTTCTCTCCCCTAGGGCCGTCAAATTTGAAAAACGACGCCTTGCGGTTTGCGACATGGACTGTCCACTCGATAGCTACTACAGCGCCTTGACCGGGCAGAGCCTCCCCGACCAGCGACCCGTCCGCAGCAAATTCGAAGACTCGAAAACGCACTCCCTGGCGCCTGATGCGACCCGCAACCTTAAAGTTCCCAAATCCTCCCGTGTCTAAGTTCCAGTTGGCGGGCATGTCAGGCTGTTCCGGTCCGATGAACCCTGGTCCGTCAGCATCGCCGACACGAGCGATGCCGAGCGCCGGATGAATTCTGAACGTGGATGGCATCAGTTGGCTCTCCTATTCGACTACTTCAACCTGAGGATCAGATCGCGGAGCTTCTTTAGATCATCAGGCGGAAGGTCTCTATCGGGGGGCATCGCGGATCGGGGATCAGAAATCTGATCCTTTGGGTATAACGCCGCGTTCAATTTTGACCTAAGCGCGAGCACCATCTCTTTATCAAGCACGTCGAATTTCACCGAGCCATGGCACCGAAAGCAGAATCTGTTGAACTTCGGAAGCAATTCAGCGTCAGTCGGGTCGCTTGGATTCCAGACGGGTGAGTTGGCGGAGGTGCGAAGAGCCCGGCCGAACAGAGGCTCGGCCCCTGCGCCTTGCTGAAGGTGCCACGCAAGCCAGTGCTCCGCAGCTCTCCGCAGCACACTGTCGGGCTGCGCTGCCGCGTTCTGTCGTTGGATTTCTTCGTTTATCAGCAGAATGACTCCAAAGGTCCCCGCATCGAAGAGCACGGGTGCCTTCAGTGCTGTGAAGTCGTCGCCTTTCACCGTTCGGTCCTGCCAATGGTCCGTATCGAGGTAGTCGAGGAGTGGCGCACGAAAATGATTGTCAGGTGCTGGCGGGGTAGTCGTAAAATCCAGCCGTAGTCCTCCATGGCACGAGATGCAGGAACACGGTACAAAGTACCCCGCGACCCCGCCATTCTGTGCCGTCGCCGAGGCCGGGATGTGCCCTGCATCGAAAAATGCATTGAGTTGGTGACTCAGCTTGGCCCCCTCGCTCGTTTTTCCAAAATCGATCCAATAGAGAGACTTGCGGGAGTCGTTCCCCACAAGGATTGTTTGCGTATTTACGGAATCATTTCCAGTGAAGGGGTCGAGCTGCTCGATCGGTGCGAAGAAATTGAACAGCATTATCCCATACTGAATTCCATGCGCGGCGGCGGCAGAGCCCGGTTGGGCGCGTAACCGCAACAGTTTGCGCCAGCCGGCCTTCGTAATCGAGGGTTGGCTCAGATCGGAAATCTTCGGGGCGAAGAACCGTGCGACCAAGACGTCACCGGCGGAGAGTGAGATGCCGCCCAGACGGCTCCCGAGCGCGGCAGGATCCATCAGTTCCGACGGGGACCCACCCTCAAGATCCTTGGCTGTGAGCGGCGGAGCGGGAGGCTTCGGGGTGTAGCCCAAGTAAACCGCCACATCCACGAGCGTTGTCGTAGGTCCGGGCTCATTGGCGCGGGGATCCTGGACCTGAAAGCCGATCTTCGAAGCGAGGTCCTGGTAGTATCTGCGGGCTTCTGGCTCGCTACCCGACGGAATCGCAGTCTTCACATTTGTCTTGCAATAGGCGTTCGCGAACTCGGCCTCCTCGTTCGGCGCGGGAGTGGTACGCGGGGTGCCCTCCTGTCCGTTCGCGACAGGCGACTGAGCGACGAATGCACTGACAACCGCCAGCAACGCCACAACGACGATTAAACCGAATTTGCCCTGGAGCTTGCTCGCCTTCATGCTCCTCCTCGCAACGATAACGCTCATCCACCGGCACTCGCTTGTTTCGCTAGTGCGAAGGCTGTGGCGCTACAGCCACTCAGCCGATGGCCCAGCAGACACACTTCCGAGAACCGGTCAATGACCGTCGAGGCCCCAATCTGTGGCGCGCATTTTCTCTCTGTTTTTGTAGAAGTCAAGCACAAAACTTTGATCCGTTCGGATTTTGTAACAAAGCCGATTGGGCAGTTTACAAATCGAGAACTGTTGTTACTGTTCTAAGTTGTAACACAATGTCGAACTAAGGTAGCGACCATGTCTAACTGCAATGTCGATTATCGGTATTTGTGTCCTTGTTGGAATCCACAAAGGAGACACATCATCACCTCAAACAAGCGGTGGGGACCATTAGTGCGAGTTTAACGCGCCGAAGGAGGCGAGATGCCGAGCAAAGGCGCCCCCCCGACAATCGAAACTTCGAATGCAATTGTGCAGGAGGCGATATTCCAGGCTGGCGGCTTTGAAGGACCACATCCTGATACTCGAACCTTGCAGAAAGCCGGCCTCAATACCGACAAGAAACGGGATGCCTTCCAGCCCGCTGTTGATATTGCGTGTCGGGACAGGCATTACATTATGCAAGACGTCGCGGGAATTCCCAACGATGCTGGCACGACAGTGAGTACCGTAAAGTCACATGTTCAGCAGCACGCCCATTTCGAGCCGGGGAAAGAGAAGTGAAATTGATCTATCTGGTTATCGCGATCTTCTTGTCGGTTGCCTCGTTCGGGGAGAGCCTACAGAAGGCAACAAGCCGATCTGATGCTGAAATTTATGCGAGTGCCAGCCTAGTAGGCGCGCAGAATGCCCAAACGATATATGCCTTCGATCTGAAGTATGCGTATCGAACGTTCAAACATCACATCGGTCCACCTGACAGTAAGTGGTACTTTCAAGCCCGACCGCTGCTGGAGTTCGTGACAAATAAGGGTACCCGAGCGAGTCCGGACAAGGTCAATCTCGGGGGTGAAGTCGGGCTTTTTCGGCAGCTCACACGGAACCGATCTGCGAAAGGCTTCGAAAGACTGAAGGCGACGTCCTTTGAGATCGTCGCAAATCCTCGAGGTGAATTCGATCGCAAGTTCGATACGCGTAACTTCGTCACTGCCTCCTTTGGGCGATTTATTTTCCCCAACGTGCCACCGATGCATCCAGGCCTTGTCAATTTGTCACCTTTAGCTGAGATTGGTTTTGAGAATGGGCAAAATTATAGCAACGGACTGCAAAAAGTAGGGTCAGGCCGAATTGGCCGAGTGTATGCCTCCGTTGACGCGGTGTTTTGGTATTGTTCAAGAAGTGCTTCAGGAACACGGGACGACTGTGACAGTCTGAACTCAACCGGAATCAAGGGCAGCTCTTTGGAACTTTCATACCAGTATAGAGGTCCGCTCCGAGACGAGATTTTTACCACAAAACTGGACAAACCGCAGGTCCTGTATCTATCGTCAAAGCCACGTCATTACTTCAATGCGGCCTTGCGAATTCCAATTTTTGGTTTCTTTGCAATAAAACCCGAATACAAATGGGGCTCGCTTCCTCCTGCATACGTGTTTTTGCAGCACCAGTACACTTTGACCGTTGATATTGCCGCTAAGCATAAGTGATCCCCGCCCGGGTGGGTATTTGGGGAGCTTCGCTTGGCAAAGCTTAGGCGGCAAGTACAGGAACAGATAGAAAGGGCACCGAAGACGGCGGCGGTAGGCGGCAACAACGCATAACGCGGAAGTCTAGGACTCACATTCTGCGATCTAGAGCAGGCGACACGCTTATTCAAAGTCGAGGCGTGGCAAACGCGGACGAAGCGATGTAGGATCACCGTACCCAATGTTGCACAGAAGATTCGATTTGATAGTACCGGGTACGTATTCTTCGCACATGTCCTCCCGCTCAACGCCTGCTCCAAAAAACTGCTCATCAACCTTCCCATTGTCAAAACCTGACATTGGTCCGCAGTCTAACCCAAGGGCACGCGCAGCCATGATCAGGTAAGCGCCTTGCAGCGTGCAGTTTCGTCTTGCCGTGCTCTCTGTCAGTTCGGGGTTGTTTGCAAACATGTCCCGAAAATTCGGGTTGTGCGGCGAGAGCTTTGGCAGCTTCTCATAGAAACGCACGTCATACCCGACGATGGCCGTTACCGGTGCTGCCATTGTCTTCTCTAAGTTCCCCGGTGAAAGTGCCGGGAGCAGGCGCTCCTTTGCATCCTTGCTTCGCAGGAACAGAAACCGCGCAGGACTTGCTTGGCGCTTGTTGGTCCCCATTTCAGCACATCATAGAGTTGACGTAGAGACTCATCTGTTACGGGCTAATCAAGCCACCCGTTGTAGGTCCGGGCAGTGCGAAACAGCATATCAATCGCGTCATCCGAGACACGTTTGCTCATCTGATCGTCCTTCCAACACGCTCTGCTTTGGATGCAACGTGTGACGCGTGGATTCAGTTCTGGCTCGTGAGCACTCCGGTCTCATTCCTTTGAACATATAATCGGCCTGGAACCTCACAATGTCGGCAGACCCTCGCGCTATTCACATTTTCACGGACGGCTCTTGCTACAAGAATCCGGGAGGGAAGTCTGGCTGTGCCGCCATCGTCCATTACCCAGATCACTTGCAGCTTCAGGATGAGCAGATCGTTGATTTCGGGTGTGAGGAAAGCAACAGCAATCGGATGGAGCTACTCGCCTGCATCTGTGCGCTCAGATGGGTCCGCGACAATGTTCCATGGGACGATGTGACACGCGTGCAAATCTTCACCGATGCACAATATGTGAAGGACAATCTTGGTCGAGCTAGGGAGTGGAAGAAAAACGATTGGAGAAATCAATATGACGAGCCGAGAGAGAATGCGGACTTGTGGAACCAACTGATTTCAGCGCACGCGAAAGCCGGGATCAGAGTAGATTTTGAATGGAACTTGGGCAAGAAGACTCCGATCTTGAAATTGGTTGACAAGGCTGCGAAGGCGGCTGCTGATCGTGGCGGGACTGATGTCGATCGCGGCTACCGACCGGGCACTGTAGCACGATCAATGGTAAAAGGCGCTGCCGCGCGGTACAAGGCAGAAGGGCAACTCGCCGTGATCCGCCCATATCGTAAAACTCCAATGGCGCGGGGCGAGGAAAAAATCCGATTCAATACGTTCTCGGAGAATACGCAAACGTACATGGAATCCTGTTACGCCTATGTACCAACTGCTCTGATTTCACAGTTGCATCGAGGCAATGGGTACAGAGTTCGATTCAATGAGAATCCGAGATACCCCCAAATTCTAGAGATCGTTGGGGAAGTACATCTGCCTAAACCAAAACGAAAATCGTAGGACTTAGCTTTAATCACGAAACACGCGCACGAGGGCAGAACGAAAGCGGCACAGGATATCGTCGAGCTCAACTGCGAAATCCAGGTTCATAGGGCCGCAGGCCTGACTCATGTCGCCGTTCCCGGCCAGATCAGAAACGGAGAAGGCGCGACGTCGAATTCCTTGTGCTGATCGCTAGCACCTGACTGCTGTCCCGTGTCTTGGGCAATCGCTGAGAGCGACAGCCATAGTACGAACAAGAACAAGCTGATTCCAAGTTGCTTCATGCAGGTACCTCCGGGAGACCCAAACAGGGCCATTGACAAATTCTACGCTGATCGCAGGAGCAGAGGAGAGGAGCTTCCCGCGATTTTCCTATGCCGCTGGTAGGAACAAATTAGACACAGTAGCGTGTCGGCCCGCTTGTGTGCTGCTCCTGACGCGCAGCGAACCCCGATGCTTTTGCACGATGTCTTTGACGAGCGACAATCCCATACCGCTACCTGTAGCTTTCGTGCTGAAGAACGCTCAGATGGATCTGGGCCGGCCCTCTTTCAGTTCTTTTTCGCATAGGCATCCCGCGCGTCCTGTATCTTCTTCCAGTCCGCGCTTTCAGCGAGTCCAGCGTTGGCCGCACATTGAGCGTTTCCATGGGCTGTGAATGCGACCCGATATAACGGCAGCAATCCTCGAAAATCGGATTGATAGCGGCTACTGCCCCTTCGAGGCCTGCGAAGTTTATTTTGGGAAGCTTGGTCATCATGACATTCGGCTGGTATCGCTGGGTTACTCCCTGCAGCAGTTCCTGCTCCACAATGACCTCGCAGATATTTCTGATCAGCTCGTACGCCTTCTCAATGAGTGCCGCCTGCGTTTCTCCCGTTGCTTTCTCGGCCGATTGAATCAATGTATTGATCCTGCCGCGCAAGTTGGAGAAGGTATCGGAACGTGGATGCGTGCCCTTACTCACGATCCCGATTTTCGTACCGTCACGCGCCACGTCATAGTACGAGCAGTCCTGCGGACGTTTTTCAAACCGCGCGAGCAGTTCCGTCGTAAACCAGATGTTGTGCGTGAAAACGATGACCTGGCGCTGGGCCGGCGTAGCGTCGGAAACTCGCCTTATCGGGTATTGGGAAATACAAAGCCCCGCGGCAACATGAAAGCCTACGTCCTCACATTAAAGCAGTATCCGTGGTTGCTCCCCGCGGTCGAGGACGCGTTGAGGCAGCTACCTGCGAGCGGCGGGGACGATGTATCCAAAGTCCTCAAAACCGTTCGCGGTGATGGTGGACGCCCTCTTACTGATGGCGACGCCATAATTGCGCTCAACGCCTTGTCCGACCTTGGAATTCTGCAACGACAAGGGATTCGATACACCCACGACAGGGACCGATTTGCTGCGACTGAGGAAATGCGAACCGGCATTCAAGCGGCCCTTCAGATCATCAGTGAACGCTCTTCCGATTCAGCGGATGTACAATTGTGTGTCTCCCTCCCTCCCGCGCTTCCTCCTGCAGCCGAACATGTAGTACACGAGACCTCGACGGATCTGCGCAGTAGTTTGCTGGATGTGATCGCATCGGCGAGGCAATCTCTGATCGTGGCTTCCCCCTTCTGGGACGCGTCGACCACAGCCGAAATGGTCGCTCTTGTGAGTAAGAAACTCGCATCTGGTGTGCAAGTATCCCTGCTGGGAAGATTTTCGCAGGAATTGCCACCTGAGGTTAGAGCAGAGTTGGAGAAACTCAGGTACGACCCACGCTGCGCGATCCTCTCGTGGTTCGAAGGCGAGGGTAGGGAAACGCAGACATTTCATTTCAAGGCAATAAGCGCCGACCGTGGCGAGCGAGCTTATCTGGGCAGTGCAAATATGACGTTCTCGAGCCTGCGATCGCGGATGGAGTTAGGAGTCATACTTCGCGGTCGAACAGCCTCTGAGTTAGACAGGATTCTCAGGGTAGTGCTTACGATGGCAACGCCGATTCACGCTAGTTAGCGTCAGCGTAGAGTTTATCGCGGGTTTGTCGCTCTACAGTTGTAGCTATTCCGGATGAATCGCCTCGGGCAATGAAAGATGGAAACAAGCATTCCGGATGGCAGGCACCGAACGTCGGTTCATCTCTGAAACCCCCGACAAAATGGTAGAGCCGGCAGCCGGGGTTGGGCTGATCCAAGGGTGCCAGCATGGGCGCCAGCACCTTTGACGGGCCATCTTGCGAGTCCACTAAAGCCAATATAATCAATCACTCTCATAGTTCTATTGTTTATGGTTGACAATGTTCTATACATATCAGAACATTGTACTATGACAAGTGATGAGCTGAAGGCGGCATTGGCGGAGCTTGGAATTACCCAAGCCGATTTCGCACGCCTGATCGGTGTAACTTCCAGGGCAATCACGCTCTGGGTAGCAGAGCAGCGTTCAATTCCAGGACCCGCGGAGGCATATCTACGTGTCCTGCAGCTCCTCCCGCAAAATCTCCGACAGGTGGAACTCAATCGGCTCAAACGGAAAGGAACAGAAATGCGCGACGGCATGTATGGAATCAGTTTTCAAGGGCAGCAAGGTGTCGGGATGGGAGTGCTCATTTTCGAGAACGGTCGAGTTTATGGCACCGACACTCAAGGAGTTCGGTACGACGGAGAGTATCTGTACAGCGAAAGCACAGGGCTGGCCGATGTGAAAATCAAAGTCACTTTTCCGCCGAATGTCCGTGCCGTGTTTGGTATCTCAAACCCATATGAGTGGGCCTTCGATGTCACAACTAGCTTCAATCCAAAGCAGAATTCTGGGCCGCTCACTGTCAGGTCGTCCGTAGGCCAACCAATAAACGCCCAGTTTGTTTATCTGCGCACCTTACCTGAGGCTGCTTGAATGGTTTGTTGACGTAAGGACCTCGTTCTCATGCTTAAAGCCACCTTTATTGGCATCGACAAATACGCTGACGGCACAGTGCGGGAACTGACTGGTGCTGTGCGCGACGCAACGGCACTCTGGGCACTGATATCGGATTCGATGCCCAGTGCCGCAGCTAGCTTGCTCACGAACGCGGATGCAACCGCCGCCAACATTCGCTCGGCTCTTAACGGCACACTAACGACAGCGGAGGAAGACGATACAGTTATTCTTACCTTCTCTGGACACGGGACCAGAAATCAACGGCTTGTAACGCACGATACCTTTCGCAACAACCTTGATGCCACGACAATCGGAATGGATGAGCTTGCTGCCATCTTCAAGGCATCCAAGGCAAAAGCTATTCTCTGCGTGATCGATTGCTGCTTCAGCGGGGCTGCACCAGCTCGTGTTCTTGACGACTCACCCGTTTCGCGCGACCCAGGTCTTCCGCTCGACGAACTGGCCGGAGCTGGGCGAATCCTAATTTCAGCCTGTCATATCAATGAGGTTGCATATGAATCCCCGACGCATAGGCACGGTTTATTCACGTTCGCTCTGATGCATGCGCTTCAGGAGGGTGAAGAAGCAAATATCGATCTCACCGCGGCCATGGCAGCTGTGATGCAGAACGTCAGAGCTGCCGCCGGCCAACTTGGCGTCACGCAAACGCCGGTGTTGCTCGGCCATGTGGAAGGTGGCCTTGCACTTCCAAGATTGATGCGAGGCACTAAATTCTTTGCGGCATTTCCGGAAGCGGCTGGCATCACGGTAAGTGCCGCCGTCGATGATCTCAAAGGATTCGGCATCCCTTCCTCTGTGCTCGACGAATGGACCGCACGATTTCGAGGCGGGCTTAACGCTCTGCAGTTATCTGCGATCAACGATTACAGAATCCTTGACGGTGAGTCGCTGCTGGTCGTCGCGCCAACAAGTTCCGGAAAAACATTCATTGGAGAGTTGGCCGCAACCAAAGCGATTCTTGATGGCCGCAAGGCGGTGTTCCTCCTTCCGTACCGTGCACTCGTAAACGAGAAATACGATCTTTTTGTCAGCATTTACGGGGAAAAACTGGGGATGAGAGTCATCCGCTGCACCGGCGATCACACAGATGAAACCGGCCAGTTTGTCCGTGGCAAGTACGAGATCGCAGTGCTGACATACGAGATGTTCCTGAATCTCGTCCTACGAAATGCGGGTGTTCTGAGCCAGATAGGGCTCGTTGTCCTCGACGAGGCGCAGTTTATCACCGACCCAGGGCGCGGGATTGTTGTGGAGTTGCTTCTCACTCACTTACTCGCAGCTCGCCAGCAGGGTGTCGAACCCCAATTGATTGCGCTCTCCGCTGTCATTGGCAACATCAATCATTTCGATGAGTGGCTCGCCTGTAGAACCCTTGTAACCTCCGTTCGCCCAGTACCGTTGATTGAGGGCGTTCTCGATCGATCCGGCCAATTTCAGTTCGTGGATGTCGATGGGAACGAGCAACTTGAGCAACTCCTTCCTTACCATGCCATACAGGTTCGTCGAGACAAGCCAAGTGCGCAGGACGTAATCGTTCCCCTAGTACAGAAACTCGTTCGTGGAACGACCGAAAAAATCATCGTCTTCCGCAATCGCCGGGGACCTGCCGAAGGATGCGCGGGCTACCTCGCGGCTGATGTAGGCCTCCCACCAGCAACCGACGCTCTGGCACTTTTACCGAACCGCGATTTATCGAGCACCTCGACGGACCTGAGACGGTGTCTCAATGGCGGGACGGCCTTCCACAACACAAATCTGACTCGTGAAGAAAAGCAGATAGTGGAGAGGGCGTACCGCGATCCAAATAGCAACCTTCGCATTCTTGGCGCAACCACGACGGTAGCAGCAGGAATCAACACGCCTGCCTCCACGGTCATTGTTGCCGAACAAGAGTTCATCGGCGAGGACGGGCGACAATTTACGGTTGCTGAATACAAGAACATGGCGGGAAGAGCAGGGCGCCTCGGCTACAACGAACAAGGCAAGTCGATAATTCTCGCGACAGATTATTTGGAGCGCCAGCGGCTCTTCAACCGGTATGTCCGCGGAACATTGGAGCCACTCCAATCGTCTTTCGATGCGGATCAACTGGAGACGTGGATCATTCGCCTTCTAGCCCAGGTGAAACAAGTCCACAAAGACCAGGTGCTGCAGCTTCTTCTCAACACGTTCGGAGGTTACCTTGCCAATCGGCAGCATCCCGGTTGGCAGAGTGAAATGGAGCACCACCTTCAAGCACTTCTGACTGAGATGATCCGCCTGAAACTCGTAGAACAGGAACTGGACAACGTGCAGTTGACATTGCTGGGACGCGCCTGTGGCGAATCATCACTGTCCTTTCGTTCGGCGATGCGCCTCGTTGATCTTGTGCAAAGTGTTGGGGCGCAAGGCATCACAGCGGAACAGTTGATGGCATTGGTTCAGGCACTACCTGAGTCGGACGGCAATTACACACCAATGTTCAAGAGAGGCAACAAGGAAACTGTGCGCCCGCGTGAGGCTGCCAGCCGGTTCGGTATGCCAGTCACAAATGCGCTGCAGAAGTTTGTGGATGATTATTTCGCGTACTATGCGCGCTGTAAGCGCGCCTGCATACTCTGGGACTGGATTAACGGCGTTCCCGTCGAAACGATCGAAGAAGCGTATAGCGCAAACCCCTTCCAGGGGAAAATCGGATATGGCGACATAAGAAAATTTGCGGATTCCACACGGTTTCATCTGAGCGCCGCGCACCGGTTGACAAACATCCTGTTTGTTTCTGGCGGCCCAACTGAGGAAACCATAGACCGCCTGCTGCGGCAGCTTGAGATAGGGCTTCCTGCTCAGGCGCTCGGGCTCGTGGATATTCCGGTCGATCTGACTCGCGGAGACTATCTGGCGCTACTGGGCGCTGGAATTCAGAATCCCGATCAAGTTTGGCAGCGTTCGGACGCGCAACTCTCACAGATACTCGGTCCACTCGTCGGGCGCCTTCTATCCGCAAAGCGTCCGAAATCGCAAGTGCAGTCCGCCTAGCTCGATATGAGCAAAGCTGCATCACGCATCACCTACGCGGTCCATTCTGTGACGCAGACGCCACCTCGCGGAAGTTGTGCCTTTCTGGCAAGCATCAGTAGATTTCCGTGTATTGCCCCTCGGGCGGAGCGGGCTGTTGTCTCAGAAACGTCACAAGGGTATCGAGCGCTTCCTCCCATGAAGCCTGCGCCAATTCCTTGGTTGGATAAGTGCCTGCAGATATCCACGCAGTGATTGTGAACCCGCTGAGGTTGGCATCCAAGAAAGTGGCACCTTCCAGCTCAAACTGGTATCGGACACCGACTTCCTGCTTCTGCTGCCAATACCATTGGTTAAAGAGAAAAAACAATTTGAAATAGAATGCTGCATCAGCAACCAACTCACCATAGTTCAAGGCAAATTCCAGATAACCGCTAACCCAGTGACCTGAATCGTTCTTGCCGAAAGCCTTCTCGCACCCCACCGTGAAAAATGGAGAGTCCGCCGCATTCAGCGCAATTAGCGCATTCTTCAGAGCCGTAATCCCCTGCGCCTCTGGAATCGCTTCTGCTGGGTTTGATTTTAGGGATTTGAAGCCGTGGTTCCTGGAACCATCGGGACGGTCTTCGTCGGCCCCTCCATAAGGTATTCCCTTACCGCCGTTCTTCATTGAGAGAAACACTGTCATGTTTTGCATCTGTCTCGTTCTCTGCATTTAGCCTGTCCTGAATCGCCCTGCGTGCGTAGGTCAGCTAATGTTTTTGATACGGGGTTCAGAAGTCAAGATCAGGCGTAATACCTGCATTAGTCATTCCTGGAATCGCATTCACATTTCGGATGTCCCTTGTCATGATCCTCAGCACGTGATAATCCGGTTTATGAGGTAGGGGATTGAGCCGCGGGCGGGGCCTTCGGGACCCTATGCTTCTCGTGCCATTGATTATCGTATAACTTTTATTATGGAAAATAAGGCTCGTTAAGTTCCTGTTAGGAATGCACATTCTGGTAGCGGGATGAGCTATAGTACCCCGCTGCGAAAGCGGAAATTGCTGGCCTTTAACATGCGCTTCCGCGCCCGTCAGCTAGCTGATGGAACTTCTATGACCGTTTACATCGCAAATTTCGGCAGAGGCAATTGGGCCTGGCCCGAGTGCTTGCAGACCGGCTCTCTCGCCGTAATGGATGACGTGCGCGTACACCCATTCTGGCTAAGTAATGACCGGGAGGGCTACATAAAGGAAGCGCAGAAGCTGTTGCGCCTCTCTTCAGGGGGGCCAGTCCCCACGCCGGTCGCGTCCCGCTGGTTCAATTTGAACACGATACTGGCGACGACAGAGGGGGATCTATGGATACATCGAGAGAAGCACGAGCTTTGGTGGACTAACTCCATCAAGGCTGACAGTCAGTTCATCGATGATCCCAACCCGACCTCCGGACCGGCGAGGATTTATCTCTACCACAAGAAATGTTCCGCTTGGTCCGACCGTAATGGCAAGGGTGCACTTCTTGGCTGGGACGGCCTCCACCCAAAGGCTAAGGAGTTTCTCTTCACTGAAGGTACTTTTCAGAAGCTCTCAGACGACAACGCGGCTTATGCGAAAGCGCTCATAGCTGGTGAAGATCTTTCCGCCTGGCACGCTAGACCCGATTGGAAGGCGAAGGCGGAGAGTGCAAAAAGGGCATCAGTAACGTACTTCGATTCCCGCCGGAAAACGATTGTCCGGATGGCCATGACCGCTATGGGTACTATCGCTCAAAGCGGTGATATCTCGGTGGTCGTCAAAAAAGACAAAGCGCTCGGCTTTCGCGACCAATTTGAGTTAGAAAAGTATATCGACGAACTGATGACCGCCCAGGATGGAGCTTGTGCCTTGACGGGCTTGCGCATGTCATTGGACGGTGACGACGGCGACACCGAACTTGCTTGTTCTCTCGATCGAATCGATTCGAACGCACACTATGAGCGAGGAAATCTGCAGATAGTCTGCAAATTTGCTAACCGCTGGAAGGGCGCCTCAGACAACGAGAAGTTTTTGAGTTTGATTGCGAAAATCCGGGCTCTTTCTTAACGCGATAATGGTTTTTATCGAGTTCGGAATCAAGCCTAATAGCAGCGCTTCTTTACAGACGATTTCATTCGTTGCCGGAGGGCAAAATTCCATCGTCCGACCCTCATGTAGCTACAGCTGCTCCCAATACGAAAGCATTGCTCTCTCGCCTTGCCACTCTTTTCCTTTTTGGGAGAATCCATATTTCGAGAGGGCTTTCTTCATCCATTCAGCATCCGTAGTCGCGAAGAGCCGCTTCGCATAATTCGACAGCAGCTTTTCAACCAGTCTGTATGACAACCCACGTTGCCGATGATGTTCATCCACCGCGACGTAACCCAATTCCTGTGTCTTCGATGGAAAATCAACTCCGCTGTTACGGGCGACCTTCCTTGCGTATCGCTCTCGAACAGGCTTAATTGCACCGACGCCGACGATTTGCGCGCCTCTACAAGCTATTGCTAGTACAGTGGATTTCGGAAAATCCCTCTTCATGGTCTGAACATCCACCGCCTCGCCCTTTTCTATGATGGCAAAGCAAACTCCGACATCCGCGTCGCTCAGATTTTTGGGGTCGCAGGAAGTGACGTTGTACTCAGCGTCTCTATCAGCCGGTTTTTCAGCCTGGAGATTCACAGCCGCAGAGTAACACTATATTTTGCGAAGATAACGTCCTTTATCATTCATGATCAGGATGCGGGTGAGTGCCGCCTTGCGACTGTCCGAATCTGAAATCCGGCACACAACTCGCACACAGCCAACTCCAGCGATTAGCTGTCACGTTGCGGACGAAAGAGCGTCCCGCTAATCGGCCGTCAGCTAGCGTGGCCTGAAAACGAAGAGACTCTCCCCGGCGCTCGTAAGGCTCCAAACTTGTTGCCCAGTTCGGTCAAGAACGGTTTACTGCTCAGTTGCCATTACGCGCTTCAGCCACCAGCAAGAGCTTTGGCTGGTTCAAGGGACTCTTCAAGGAGTCCATGGACCTGGCGGTAATTTCGGGGTGTGAGTGAATAAACACACGGGCTGCCTGGAAGTCATGGAACACATGAAATAGGTTTTATTTGTGGCTTGTGGTAGGGCGGAGGAAGACGCATTCGAACTCCCGGTACTCTTAGCTACGGCAAAGCGCACCGTGAAAAGCAGAGCCGGAGAAAAACCGACCATTTCTGAGCGACAGGCCGAAGCGGTCCCGTTCTCCGGTCTGGAATATGAATGAGAATGTATAGAATTCGGCCGAAATTCGCATGTTTTCGCCGAAACGCACTCCAGAGAACGGGAACCTCCTGACTGTATGGCGGAGGGAGAGGGATTCGAACCCCCGGTACCCTTTCAGGTACAGCGGTTTTCAAGACCGCCCGTTTCAACCGCTCACGCATCCCTCCGGGCTTGTCTGATCAGTAGTTTAGCAGTATTCATATCACCCTCACATCGGCAACTGTGGGGACTTTTGTGGGGACCCCTCGCGTTCGAGCTCACTTGGTAACGTTTGTGAGTACCCGGGTGTGCCGAATGTTGTTTTTTGTCCCACGGAAAGAACTCCGTTTGGAGAAACTCACCAAATGTCGGACAATTCTTCCGCAAAAACAAACCTGCCCGTCCTTCTGCCAGTTCCGCCTTACGGATTGCTTCCACCGCTCGGCTGCCGTTTTGTTGTTTAAACCAGTTGTGTCACGATGGCGCTGTCACTTATGCAAACCCGCGAGTGCTGAGTCCTATTACTCAAGGCGAAACGACACCTCAAGAGGTATTTCTAACCTCACTAAGTCCACAAGGCTCTTTCCTCGCAGTACAGCGCTGCCCCATTGTCGCGGAGTAATAAGTTCGGCTCGGACTCGGATATTCGGGTACTTTAAAAGCTGGGATGATCCCATTGAACGCTCGCGTGCCAATTTGCGCCCTGCCCACTCCAGTTTTTGAGATAATTCGTCTTGAATCTCGTGGCGCTCCAGTTCGTGTTGATCCGGGAGCAGCTCCCTAGAGCCGTTTTGTACAAGCTGAATAACAACTCTCGGATTGTTGCTGTTACTTTCATTAGGAATCCAAGCCTTAAGGTTCAACTCGACTTCAGAAATTGGAGGCTCACCAAAAAGGATGTAACTCATCTCGGCATCGATATTCGTTAAGGACATAACACGAAGGTCTTCGGGTGCTAAGTAGAGAATACAAGTATCCGATTCGCCTGTGATCTCCCAAAATAAGTCAAATGCTTCCACATTCTTGCTCTTGCGCAGCAGGTCAAGAACTCGCTGTTTATTCACAATCTGCTCGTACCAGCGCAAGTGCACTGCTGGCGCTTCTTCAGAGGAAAACGGAGATTCTGCGATCCAAATATCACGTTTGTAGGCCCTGCCCGTGCGCGCAACTTCACCCATAACATGTTTTTGTGTCCCCGATATCCCGGTCTCCGCCTCGATTTCATTAAAATCAAGACCTCGACCAAACAGCCGTATACTCAACTTGAACTCGCACGTGTGAGTAGTGCCCAAGTTTGCTCCGTTAATCAATTTTGAATGCAACCCCCAACCTTGGGCAAAGTTTTCGCAATCTGTTCGACTTCCTCTTTGCTCAGATCCGTCATATTCAGCGCCGCCAGTGTACCGTTTCCATTCCAGGTGAGATGTCCGGTTACCGTCTGGGGGAAGTTAAACATAGTCCCTGAGCAAGGCAAAAACTGCTTGTTCGGACAGCGGTACGCAAACATTATTTTTTCGGGACCGCCAAGACTGAGATTTTCCAAAATCAGCAAGCTGCGTTGAGAGTGCCGGTCTGACTACTTCGGGTCAGAGCATTCCTCCAACTTAGGGGCAGTCGGTATAGAGAACTGGAATGCGGGAGTTTCTATTGCTTCGTAGTGTAGCGTCCCTATATTTGCCCACTTAATCCTTAGTCGCCTTCCATCGTCAGGAGGAAAAGGCCAATCAACCACTTCAACTGTCATTGCATGATCGCCGGGCGGAATCGTCCCCGCGATGGCGGAAGTAGGTTTGAAACGAACGGCGACGGCAACAAGACCGGGCAGGTCGTGTGTGCTGCCCGGGTCGAGGATTGTGAACTCGCTGGCATTGGGTCTTTCGGAATCGGGAGCGCGGGGAGGTTCGATAAATTGGTCGTACTGAAGCGTAGTCTCGTAGTGTTCTTCCTCAATGTCCTTCGCGTTGTCAGCAATTGCCCCAACCACGATTTCGATGGGCTGTTTGGACTTGTAAAGAATCGCTTTGTCGGAGCCCGCGTTGATGTAGCGCAACGCTAGCCGCAGATGGGCCGTATATACATCGTTATCTCCTTTGCAGTACCTCATTCCCTGAACTGACACAGTCAGTTTTACATCCGACGCCGTTCCTGGATGTGTGATTGATAACAGGCTGCCGCTGTTGTGATCGTTGCACATCAAAGTTGATCCTAATGAGAGCATGCCGATTACAACCAAAAAGGTGCTTCTCACAATTTCTCCTAGAAGCTATTGTCAACTACTTTCTGACTCTGCCGCAGGTTGATATTCAACCGACTCGACCCCGCATCCTCTCTACGAATCCAGTGATGTTGCTCAGCTCATGCCCAAGTTCATGGATGAAGGAGCGAATCCCAAGCGGCCCATTGACTGCTATCCAAAATCGGCAACTGTGGGTACTCTGTCGGAGTGCACTTCACTTTCGTAAAGCTCAATCAACCGTGCAGCATTGACAGTTTCAAGTATCGGGTACAGACGGTCTCCGTCAGCAGAAATAAATGTAATTTAATGTACGCTTAAGCTAATCGTCATGCGAGAGTCGTATATTATGACCCGCCCATCGTCACTCATCCCCTGAGATTACCTTATGTGCGCGGAGACTGATTCGAAGTGGAGTAGCTGGCGGGGATTCAGTGTGATTGCAGTACTAATCTTCTGTATTTGCGCCTCCGCAGCCTTCGATGCGCAGACCAACGGCAGCACCATCCAAGGCAAAGTTATTGATTCTTCTGGCCTGCCTGTCTCGAACGCACGCATCTCCGTCAGGAATCTACAGGCGAACACTGCACAAACTCTTTTGAGCGATAGAGACGGCCTGTACGTCCTACGAAACATTCCTCCTGGTGAGTACGAACTCGCCGTATCCGCCTCGGGATTTCCAGCGAAAATGTTGCACGTTACAGTGGCTGCGAATTCTAGAGCTGTTGCGAATGTGGTAATGCCCTCACCTGTGGCCAGCTCCGCAGGACCACCAGCCAAAGCTGGATCGCAAAACGTTCGCGATATACCGCTGAACGGGCGCTCGGCGACGGACGTTGCGACGCTAGAGCCGGGAGTCGCAACAACTCGAACCCAGTCTGCCGGAGGGGCAGCCCAGCGCGGCTTTGGAACGCAGATCACGATTTCAGGCGGCCGCCCGCGGCAGAATGATTCGCGCTTCGAGGGAATGAGCGTCAACGATTATGCGAACAGTCCACCCGGAAGCGCCGCAGGAGTCAACCTGGGCGTGGATGCGGTAGAACAGGTATCTGTGCTTTCGAACAACTACCCGGCGCAATATGGGCGGTCCTCGGGGGGAATTGTCAGTTCGTTCACCCGTTCAGGCTCGAACGCGTGGCATGGAAGTGCCTTCGAGTTCATCCGGAACAGTGCTTTAGACGCGCGAAATTTCTTCGACATCAGGAAGCCGCCTTTCAGGCGTAATCAATTTGGCGGAACGCTGGGCGGGCCGCTGTGGAAGAAGAAGACGTTTGTCTTCGGTGCTTACGAGGGCTTTCGCCAATCTCTGGGCATTTCACAGGTAAGCACGGTTCCATCAGCCGCCGCCCGCGGTGGAAAGCTTTCTAGCGGGCAAATTAATGTTGACCCAGGTGTGTTGCGGTTCCTGAACGCATTTTACCCTTTGCCAAACGGTTCAATTCTGTCGAATGGAGATGCCGGCATTTTCAACTTTGCGGGACAACAAGTTGTTCCTGACAATTATTACACCGTTAAAGTAGATCACCGGATGGCGGCAAACGACGTGATCTCCGGCACCTATATGTTGGACAATGCGAGTGCCAGGCAGCCCGATGAACTGAACGACAAGAGAACGGGTTACGACTCTCACCGGCAGCTGGTGACTGGAAATGAGGTACACACCAGAGGAAATTGGATAAATTCCTTTCGATTGGGTGTTAACCGCGTCGTCGCCACCACGGGCCTTACTTTTCTGAGCGGTAACCCTTTGGCTGCCGATCCTACTTTTGGGACTATTCCGGGTCTTAATGCTGCCGGTGTCAACGTCACAGGAATTACGGCTTTTACAGGAGGGCTGGATTCGCTCAGCAGCTATAAGTTCCATTGGACTTCAATTCAAGTCTACGATGACACATCGTTGGTTACCGGCCATCACTCCTTAAAATTCGGTATGGGACTGGAACGGGTTCGAGACAATATCTTTGCTCGTTCCGATCCTGCCGGGGTATTTGCATTTAACTCATTGGCGGACTTTTTAGAAAACAAACCTTTTTCCTTGTCAGCAGGGATACCGGGGACACAATCGGAACGGAGACTTCGCCAGACCATTGCCTCTGTCTACGTGCAGGACCACTGGAGCTTGAGACCCAACTTAAGTCTCGATCTCGGTTTGCGCTATGAAGCGTCCACGGTACCTAGCGAAGTGAACAACAAGCTCACGGTCCTCAGGAACCTTACAGATGCCGCCCCGCATCTAGGCTCGCCATTGTTCTCCAATCCGACTTTGCGCAACCTCGAACCGCGTATCGGTGCCGCATGGAATCCGTCGAGCGACGGGAAAACTATTATCAGCTCGGGATTCGGCATCTTTGATGTGTTGCCACTTCCTTATCTGGTGCAGTTTAACGAAGTCAATTCCGCCCCATTTACTGAATCAGGCAATGCAACTAACTTGCCTGTTGGTTCCTTTCCCGTGGCCGCTTTCTCAAGTTTCGCCGCGTCTTCCAATGAATTCAGGCAGGCATATTTTGAGCCGCACCCACCCCGCAGCTATGTGATGCAGTGGAATCTTACCGTTCAACGGGAACTCGCAAAGGCAGTGAGTGTCACCACCTCCTACGTGGGGTCTCGCGGCATACACCAGCCCTTTCGAGTGGAAGACGCCGACATAGTGCTTCCCATGCAAATAGCGCAGGGATATTTTTGGCCTCCCGCTGGAACCGGCCAGCGCCTGAATCTAAACGCCGGTCGCATCACCGCAGGTTTCTGGAGAAGCGACTCGTACTTTCATGGGCTTGAAGCAAAATTCCAGGGGAAAATAGGCAAGGCCGGGGGAGAAGTTTCCTACACCTTCGGAAAGACCATAGATACGTCGTCAGGCAGCATTGTGGGCGATGAATACTCCAATTCCATTTCCAGCCCCTTGTTCTTCAACCCTGGCCTAAATCGCGGACTGGCCGACTTCAACGTTGCACACAACCTGGAAGTGAATTACGACTGGGAACTCGGAACACCGAACTGGAATTCGCTTGGGAGACAAGTGTTAGGCGGATGGAAATTAGGGGGAGTGTTCGATGCCAGCACGGGTGTGCCATTCACTCCCGGGATTGGCGGTGATGCTCTGGGCCTGAAAAGTACAGATCCCAGCATAGATGTTCCAGACCTGGTCCCTGGCCCAGCTTGCGGGTCTTTGATAAACCCCAACAATCCCATCAATTACATCAAAACGCAATGCTTCACCTTTCCCAGTCCTGCCAACCGGCGTGGGAGCCTGGGCCGCAACACGCTTATCGGGCCGGGATTGCTCACCCTCGATTTTTCACTGATCAAGAACACGTACATCAAAAAAGTATCCGATGCCTTCAATGTGCAATTCCGGTCAGAATTCTTCAATGTTCTCAATCGGGCTAACTTCGCGCCCCCGCTGGACAATCGCAACCTGTTTGACGCAAGTGGGCGAAAACTATCGAACGCGGGATTGATTACATCAACCCAAACTCCGTCGCGGCAGATTCAATTTGCGGTGAAGGTAATCTGGTAAGGGCCTCTGCACAGATCGTAAACCATAAGATACCCAGTAAGAAAAACATATTCTCTTTTGTATCGGCGGCGCCTACTCCCTAACCACGAGCGGATGGTGCACTTTTCGATTAGTAAAGCCGAAAGTTTACTTCGATGGTCACCTGAGCCGCGACTGGATTCCCATTCAGTAGCGCCGGTTTGAATTTCCACTTCTTAACTGCCTCGATAGCGTTTCTGTCTAGCTCCGGGCTCAAACTCTTCTTTAACGTCACTCCACCGACACCGCCGTCTTCAACAACCATTACCCAGAGCACCACCGTGCCCTGTATGTTTTTCTTGCGTATGTTGAGCGGGTAGTCGGGGTCCGGTGTAATTACCGCCCGAGGTGCAGTCACGCCTTTCCCGACTCGATAGACATGCTCGGGCAGGTGTTGATTCTGAAGCTGTTCCATAATGCGCCCACTGTCGTTGCACTCATCTGCGGGTGCATTGCTATCCTCAGGATGCACCCAGGGTGTTATCGGTCTGCTTGAATCCCAGTGCACCAAACGCAGATTGTAGCCCTCGTCGCTGGCCATTTTGAGCAGTTTTGACTCATCGTGTGACGGCTTTGCGAGGGCATACTCAACGTACCCAAAAGGTCCCAGAAAAGCCGCCGAGTAAAGTACCTTCTCGGACGGTGTTCCCAGGATTACAACCGCCTCACCGTTGCGGCGTTGCATCGAACCTACTTGGCTGACATAGCAGGGCGTTCCCAACACTCTGCGATGTGCCACCACTGTAATTGATGTGTCGGAGTTTTCCGCCCAAATGTGCAGTGAAGCAAAACTGAAACACAGAAGCGAAATGGCTCCCAAACGCATGCTGGTGTTTGTAGCACAAATGAGAGCGGCCCGCAGCTACTCTCCACCTAGGTTGATAATTTCATTTCCCTTACGGGAGTGGCTGGATTTTCACGGCCTCAATAGCTATCCCGTGCTCGGTTTGACCCTCGCCTCTGCCACCCCGTAAACTTAGCTTGTATTCCCTGGCGTTTCTGGCCCGTCCGCAGGAGGTTTTTCCCCTGAAGCAGCGTTTTCGGTGCTGGCGTAGCGTAGTGTTCTGCGTGGTGGCGTGCGGCGCGGTGAGCGTCTGTGGTGTCCAGCTCTGTCTGGCACAAATGACGCCCAAAGCCACGGTGGATACCAGCGAAACATTGTTTGGCGTACTGGCTGCTATCAACGCCTGTGGCTACGATCAGGAGCTTGGTGCATCCGACCCGCTGCGCAGCCAAGTGCGAAGTGAGGTAACCCAGGCAATTCAAGCATCGCCAGAGGCGACTGCCGCGGCCGCTGAGCTATGCCGGTTTTATCGCGATCATCAGCAACCGGAGCCGTCGCGCGATTTGGCCCAGTACGTTTCGCTGGCGCTGACTCTCACCGCACCTCCGACTTTTACTCCGGCAATTAAAGAGGCCGATGTTCCACCCGATGCCAGTTACGTTTTAGGCCTGGTGCCGTTGCTGCAGCGGTTCTACAGCAAAGCGGGATTGCACTCCATTTGGCAGCATCATCAGGCCGCCTACGAGAATCTGATCGAGCGCTATCACGAATCGGTCGCCAAGATGCTCCTGGATACCGACCTCTATGTGCGCATTCCGTTCAGCGGGTACCTGGGACGCAAATTCGTGATCTATCTCGAGCCGATGGGAGCTCCTGGCCAGACCAACGCGCGCAATTACGGCGCGGATTACTACGTTGTGGTGAGCCCGTCGGGCAACACCCTCAGAACGGACCAGATCCGCCACACCTACCTTCATTACATGCTGGACCCTCTTGCCGAGAAACGGCCGGTTGCCATGAAACGGTTGGCGCCGCTATTGATAGCCGTGCGCACCGCGCCCATGGACGACGCGTTCAAGAATGACATGTCATTGCTGCTGACCGAGTCATTGATTCAGGCCATTGAAGCGCGCACCAAAGGGGGAACCAAGGGGCCAGAGTCGGTGCACCTGGCGGCGGTGAATGCTGCCATGGCTCAGGGTTTCGTGCTGACACAATATTTCTACGATCAGCTGATAAAGTTTGAGCAGGGGCCCACCGGGCTGAAAGACGCCTATCCCGACTGGATCTATGAGCTTAACGTTGACCGCGAAAAGAAGCGCGCCGAGAACATTCAGTTTGCCGAGAAGGCCGCTCCCGAGGTGATGCGCGCATCTACTCGCACAGAGCCGGGTTTGTTGGATAAGGCGGAAAAGAGCCTGGCGGACGGCGATGCTGTCACTGCCCAAAAACTCGCCGAGCAGGCGCTTCAAGGGCAAGCTGCTGGTCCGGGCGCCTCACAGGCGGGTGCCTCGCAGCCGGGTGCCTCACAGGAGGATCAGGGGCGGGCGCTGTTTGTGCTCGCCAAGGCGGCAACCCTGAATAAGGATATGGCCGGCGCCCGGAAGTACTTCGAGCGTACTCTTGAGGTGGCGCATCAGCCCCAGTTACTGGCTTGGTCGCACATTTACCTGGGCAGAATCTGCGATCTGCAGGAGAACCGGGACGCTGCCGTGGGACACTACCGGGCAGCCATGAGTGCGGGCGATCCGGCGCCGGAGGTCAAGGCGGCGGCCGAGCGTGGACTCAGGAAAGCGTACGAGCCTCCGGCACGTCCTCAGTAACTTTTAGAGGCGCCGGTGTGGTGACAAGATTGTGGGAGACGAATGCAGTGGAGATCTGCCGAGCAGGCAAGGAGAGAGCATGAAACCAGTCCTTTTTGTGTTAGCCGCGCTGCTGGTCGTTAGCGCGAGTTGGGCGCAACCGCAGTATCAGAAGCAGACGCCACCCCAGCAGACCCCGCCGGCAGCATCGCAGGGTACGCAGCCCGGTTCAAAGCAGCAGCCGAATTCACAACCGGGCGCCGCGCAGGGTCAACAGGGCGCGCAACCCGGCGCCGCAGCGGACCAGGCTGCGCCGGCCGGAAAGCATCCGCCCCAAGCCAAGTCCCAAGAGGAGTTCAAGGCATTCAACGATGCCAACGCTCTCACCGATCCGGCTGCAATCGAAAAGGCGGCCGATGACTTCGCGACGAAGTTCCCGAACAGCGAGTTGCGCATTCTGCTTTATCGCAAGGCGATGATCGAATATCAGAACGCCAACAACGCCGACAAAATGGTGGACATGGGCCACAAGGTTCTCGGCATTGACCCCGACGACCCGCAGGCCTTGGTCTCCGTGGCTGAGGTGCTCTCTGAACGCACCCGCCCCACCGACCTGGACGCCAACGAAAAATACGCTGAGGCTACCAAGCTGGCAAAGCACGCGCTCGAAACCATTGACACTGACTTGACATTCAGCGCGCAGGTGCCACCGGACAAAGTCAAGCAGGCGAAGGACTGGCTGCGTTCGACTTCCTACTCTGTGCTCGGTAACCTGGAGATGGCGAAAAACGACTATGCCGCTGCGGAAAAAGACTTGCGTCAGGCGATTGACCTGAATGCGGCGCAGCCTGATCCGGTGAACTATTTAAGGCTCGCCGTAGCGCTCGACAAGCAGAACAAGTACGCTGACGCGTTGACCGCCGCTAATAAGGCTGCTGAATTGGCGCCGGAAAATACGCAAGTCGGCACCCTGGCGCGTCGGGAACAGGACCGTTTGAAGCAGTTGACGGGTGGCAGCACTGGGGCCAGCAACGCGGCTCCGGGAGCCAAGCCGCAAACTTCTCAGCCACGTACAACACCGCCGCAACAGCAGCAGTAATACGCTCGTAGCACGGCGCCACGAGGGACGCTCGTGCTAAGTTCGATGATCCGCGGCAGATGGCCGTGGATTTTCGTCATGAAAGCCCTGGAAATCGACACCTTGGAACAGCGGCTCGGGCATCATTTTCGAGATCCCGAGCTGCTTCGGCGAGCGCTGACTCACAGCTCGCGCGCGCGTGAGCTGGAAGCCGCGCCGGCTGACGTGCCCGAAAGCCGCACTCCGCCGGTGAATGCTCTTCCGGACAAGGTCCGTGATAACGAGCAGCTCGAGTTCCTGGGTGATGCCGTCCTGGGATTCGTAACCAGCGAAGACCTTTACCGGCGCTTTCCGGAGTTTGAAGAAGGTCACCTTTCAAAGCTTCGGGCACATCTGGTTAGCGGGCGTCACCTGGTGAGGGTTGCGGAAGGGATGGAACTGGGAAAGTACCTGTCGCTCGGACGCGGGGAAGAGAAGAGTGGCGGACGCGGCAAGAGTGCCCTGTTGGTGAATGCACTGGAAGCGCTGCTGGCTGCAGTGTACCTGGATGCGGGTTTCGAAAAAGCGCAGCAGTTCATTGTGCAAAACATTTTGGTGCCAGAGTTGCGGCGTTTACAGGCGCAGGCCGGAGACGAAGTACCGATCACGGATTACAAGTCAGCTTTGCAGGAGGCGGTACATCTCTCCGGTCATGCTCCGCCCGCCTATACACTGGTAAAGGAGGAGGGGCCAGAGCATCGCAAGACTTTTACCGTGGAAACGCGCCTGAATCGCGCAGGCAGTCCAGGCGAGTCGGAGTTTGTTGCCCGGGCCGCAGGCCCGACAAAGAAACGCGCCGAGCAGGATGCCGCCCGTCAGGCATTGGAATACCTGTCGTCTTTACCTAATGGAAACGCTTCAAAGTACAAGCCGAAACACCGCGTTGGATGAGCTTTTAGAAACACCTCCGCAGAGACAGCCGGAACGGAACAGGTCTGCGCTGCCGGCGTCCATCCAGTCATTACTGACAACGGTAGTGATTGCGTTGTTTGTTATCACCTTTCTGGTGCAAGCCTTCCAGATTCCCTCTGAGTCCATGGAAGACACGCTCTTGATTGGTGACTACCTGCTGGTGGACAAGGTGCATTTCGGCGACGTCGGCCGCTGGGGCCATGTGCTGCCTTACACCCAAATCCACCGCGGTGACGTGGTGGTGTTCCATTATCCAGTGCGTCCGGAGCAGCATTTTGTGAAACGCGTGCTCGGCCTGCCTGGCGATCACCTCCGCATCAGTGGCAATAGGCTTTTCGTAAACGGGGTTGCGCTGTCGGAGCCGTATGCGCTTTACAAGTCCGCAGACGAAGATGGCTACCGCCACAACTTCCCTAACACAAATTTTGTAGCTCCTGGGGTGGAGGCGCACTGGTGGCTGCAGATGCGCGGCCTGGTACGTGACGGTGAGCTGCTGGTCCCACCGGGACAGTATTTCGCGCTGGGCGACAACCGCGACGAGAGCCTCGACAGCCGTTATTGGGGCTTTGTGCCGCGCGAAAACATCATCGGCCGTCCCCTGGTCATCTACTGGTCGGTGCGCAGTCCCCAGACCAGTTCCGCACTGCCAACTTCGGCGAGTGATAAACTTTCTCGTTTCGGCTATGTGCTGACGCACTTACTGGAAGCTACCCGCTGGGACCGTACCCTCCGGCTGGTAAAGTAAAAGATCAGGTGAAAACCATGGCCCGCGCCGCGGTAGAAAACGAACAAGAGTTGAGCAAGAAGCAAAAACCGGAAGAGGCCAAGAAAAAAGAGACCACGGTTGAGTTCCTCGCCTCCATCGCGGTGGTGCTGGTCACTGGACTTTTCATTATCACGTTTGTAGTGCAGGCATTTGAAATTCCTTCCAGTTCCATGGAAAACACCCTGCTCATAGGCGACCATGTTTTTGTTGATCGCGAAGTTTTTGCGCCGCCGACCCACTGGGTTGGACCGGTAATTCCTTATCGTGACCCGCGCGACGGCGACATCATCGTCTTTCTCTCGCCAGCCGAGCCTGGCCTTTACGTGGTAAAGCGCGTAATGGGGGTACCCGGAGACCGCATTCACCTGCGTGATGGGATTGTGTACCGCAATGGAAAGAAGCTGGATGAGCCCTACGTCGTCCGCAAAGACAACTACAACTCTTACCGCGATAATTTTCCGGCGGTTCCGCCCACGGAAGCCAATGTAACTCCGGAGTGGCGGCTGCTGATGAGTTCCTACATCCAAGGCGAAGACTTAGTTGTGCCTCCCGACCATCTTTTCGCCATGGGAGATAACCGCGACGTCAGTTACGACAGCCGTTACTGGGGTTTTATTCCGCGGGAAAATGTAATCGGGCGTCCTCTCTTCATATACTGGTCATTCCAAACTCCCGAATTTCAGTACATGAAACGTGGCATTGGAGAACGTCTGAGCTTTATTGCGCACATCATCATCCACTTCTTCGACCAGACGCGCTGGAACCGCATGCTCAAGGTTGTTCGATGAGCCTAGGTCCACATTCCCGCGGGTTGCGTCGGAGTGTGGGCGTCCTCGCACTGCTCCTCGTGGCAGCATTGCTGTTGCCCTTTGTACACATCAGGTGGTTTCACGCCAGCATTGTGGATTCCATCAGCAACGCGCTGAACCGGACGGTTACGGTCGAGGCAGTCAGCCTTCGTTTATTGCCGCAACCTGGATTTGATCTGCACAAGTTCGTTGTGGCTGATGACCCGTCGTTTAGCGCCGAGCCGATGCTCCGTGCGGATGATGTGACCGCGTACCTGCGTTTTAGCTCGTTGTGGCGGGCACGGCCGGAAATCGCGCGGCTCAGCTTGAGTGAGCCCAGCTTGAATTTGGTCCGCCGCGACGATGGAATCTGGAACGTTTACTCCCTGCTGCAGCGCGCCGCCGATACTCCATCCGCGCCCACAGGTCAAACCAAGCCTGAGGGCCGCCCACGATTCCCGTACATTGAGGCCAGCAGCGGTCGCATCAACTTTAAGATCGGTCAGGAAAAAAAGTTTTACGCGCTCACCGATGCCGACTTTTCTTTATGGTTGGCGTCAGAAGACAAATGGGGAGTAAGGGTTTCAGCCCGGCCCGTTCGCACCGATGCCAATCTCAGCGATACCGGAACGCTCAGCCTCAGTGGCTCATTCCAGCGCGCCAGCTCCCTGCGAAACACCCCCCTCAACTTGAACCTGCGGCTCCAGAATGCCCAATTGGGACAGCTCACCAAGATGATGTATGGCCGCGATCGCGGTTGGCGCGGCGCCGTAACCGTTGCCGCCCGACTTACCGGCACGCCGGCGGAGCTGAACGTCCGTAGCGATGCTCAAGTACAGGATTTTCGGCGCTATGACATTGTGACTCCCACATCGCTGCGGCTGGCTATGCGCTGCGGCGCTCGCTTCAGTGCGGCTGACCAAAGCTGGTCTGACGTTAACTGTACGGCACCCATCAGCAATGGAGTAGTCACAATTACGGGAAGAGCGTCAGATCCGTTGCGATCCGGACCATTTAGTTGGCAAGTTACAGCGCAAAATGTCCCTATGCCGGCGATAGTGTTCGCGGCTCGACACGCGAAACGAGATCTTCCCGACGACCTTATTTCGGCAGGCACGCTGAGCGCTGTCTTCAATTTCTCCAGGCAGGCCGGATCGGCCCCACAATGGTCGGGCAGCGGGCACACCACCGGTTTTCGACTGGGCAGCCCGGAGAAGCAAACTGAACTTGGTACCGTTCCGTTCAAGATTGCTTCCCGTCCCATCATTCTCTCGCAGGACAAACGCCAGGATATTTTTGTGTCCGATGAGCAGCAACTCGTCACCCTCGGTCCATTTGCGATAGAAATGGATACTCTCGAGCCGGTGACCGTAAGAGGCTGGTTAACGAGGTCCGGATATTTCCTTTCGCTGCGCGGCGACGCTCGAGTGGAACGGATACTACAGCTTGCCAAGAACGTGGGTTTGCACGCCGTCCAGCCGGCGGCAAAGGGTGCCGCAAAATTGGATCTGCAGGTCTCGGGCTTGTGGGCAGGTTTTGCCTTACCTGAGATCAGCGGCAAGGCGCAGCTCCATGATGTGTCTGCAACTATGGACGGAATTTCGGCGCCGCTTGAAATCGAATCTGCCAATGTTCTGCTCACCCCCGGGCAATCAAGCGTTCGCCATTTCGTGGCGACGTTTTCTGGTAGCGACATGCATCTTTCAGGCTGGCTTGATCTGCCTCGCCGCTGCACCGCCATCGACGGCTGCTCTGCACGGGTTGATCTTCATGCCGACGAGCTTGACACCGCCACGCTCGGTCGTCTCTTCAATCCCCGCTTTCTAAAGCGACCCTGGTACCGCATGCTGGGCCCCAACCAGCAAAGCTCGTTCCTGGCACGCGTCAATGCTCGCGGCCACATCACCGCGAATCGGATAATCATCGGCCGCACACTCGCGAACCATTGCTCCGCTGATCTTGTGCTTGATCATGGCCAGCTGCGGCTTGCCAATCTTGAAAGTGAAATCTGGGGCGGAGAGCATCGCGCTGAATTACAGGCTGATTTTACCGGCGCTGAGCCTGCCTACGATCTTCGCGGAACCCTTGACAATGCACAGCTCGCCCCGGTCACTGCTCCCATAGCAGACGACTGGGCCACCGGAACAATCTCGCTGCGCTACCGGCTGACGGCTGTTGGTTGGGACCGAGCCGGCCTGTTGAACTCTGCCGCCGCAACCGCAGAATTCGATCTGCGCAACGGCGTTCTGCAGCAAATCTCATTGGCTGAGGGAGCTCCGCCGTTGCGCGTGCAGCGGTTTACGGGCCATCTCAACCTGCATGACGGCCGATTCACCGTGACAGCAGGCAAATTGCAAACGCCGGGCGGCATCTATCAAGTGAGCGGAACAGCGCTCGCTGACAAGAAAGTAGATATCCGATTGGTGCGCGACGGCGCTCATAGTTTTACTATTACGGGAACGCTGGAATCGCCCAAGGTCGTCGCCGTGTCTGGGCCGCAGACCCAGGCCGCGCTCACAAAATGAGATTGCTTTCAGTAGCTCTAATTGCGTTGTTCCTGTCCGTCGTCGTTGCTCAGAATCCTCCGACCGCCTCTTCGAAGTCCCAGACCCCTGCCGTAGAAAGCATGCAACGCAAGCTCGACCGCATTCAGCAGAACGGCGCCCGCGCCAAACCGGCACCGATGACGACTACCTTCACTGAGGAAGAGGTCAATGCATATCTTGCTTCGGGCCGCGTTAAGCTGCCTGAGGGCGTGCAATCAGTGCGGTTGGCCGGCACTCCGGGTGTGATCAGTGGTGTTTCGCGCGTCAACTTTGATCAAGTCAATGCCAGCCGCCGCAATTCAAATCCTCTGTTGGGCATGTTTCGTGGGAGCCACGAGGTTGCCGTTACTACGCACGCAAGGGGCTCGGGCGGACAAGGGATTGTCCACGTGGATTCGGTGACGCTCGATCAGGTCGAAGTACCGCAATTCGTGCTACAGCTTTACGTGGACCGCTACTTGAAGCCCAAATATCCCAACCTCGGTATAGACAGCCGTTTCCAACTCCCCGACCACATTGACAGCGCCACCGTAGGGGACCACAAGTTGATGGTCACGCAGAAATAGCACCGCTACCCTTTTCCCGATCCCACACTCTTCCCCTGCGCTGCCCGCCCGCGCCGCTTCATGATTACACCAACTGCTACCCACCCGGCGCACGCAATCCACTCATACCTGCTGAAGTGACCGGGAACGAACGGCAGGATTTTCATCAACACCAAAGCCAGCGCCACCAGTGCGCCGATGCCGGCCACTGTACGACGGAACATCGTGGGACGCATGCAGAAATATGCCGAGCACGCGGCCATCCAGCCAATCGCCGAGGCAACCGAACCAACTTCGGTGATAGGGACCAGAAGAGCTTGTCCCAGGAACATCGCGGCGGCCGTGCCCGTAGCCACCCCTAGCACCGCATTTGCCGGAGTTTGGTTTACGGGGTGCACAAGACCGAAACTGGCACTGACCGTGCCGCGCCGTCCCATGGCGAACAGCAGCCGGCTGGCAGCAATGAAATTCCCGTTAAAGCATTTCACCAATGAAAGCAGCGCGGCTGTCAAAATCACATTGACGATCCAACGCGACTTTAACGCGTTCTCAAATGCGATCAGGGTGACGAATCCGCCTGACAAGTTCTTCCATGGCGAAGCGTATGCCACCGCGGCAATCACAATTGCGTAGAACAAAATTGCCACTGTGATCGCCGTTACCATGGCGCGAAAGAAGCTGCGGGAGCGAAACTCCGGGCTGGCCTCTTCCGCGGCTTTGCCCACCGATTCGAACCCCGTCATAAAATAGGGAACAATCTGTAGGACCAGTAACACCGAAATCCATGGGGTGTGGCTGAACAGGGGTGGGAAGTTGCTGACTGATCCGTGCGCGGCTCCGAAGGTGACGAACACCGCGAATAGGCCAAGTACCGCAAAGGTCGTCCAGTTTTGAAACGTGGCGCTTAGTCTGATGCCGCGATAATTTAATGTCGCCAGAAGCGCAATGAGCGCCAGCCCCAATAGCAATTGCGGCAGGTAGACCGGCTTCTCTCCGACCCGGTACAGCTCAAAAGCATCCAGCTGCGGGAAAATGTAAGCCGCGATTCGCCCGATGGCCACCGCCTCCCACGGACACACAATGAAGTACGCCAGCAGCATCATCCAGCCGGTCGCATAGCTTACCGTCGGCGGAAATACCTTCGCGGTGTATGCGATTTCGCTGGCGGCATCTGGCATGGCCGTTACCAATTGTCCGTATACGTACGCTACGGGCAACAGCAACAATCCACCAATCACGAATCCCAGGATGCCGCCCAGCGGCCCACCCCGGGCCAGCCAATCGTCCATCAGCACCAGCCAGCCCACGCCCACCATGGCCCCGAAGCCCAGCGTGAAATAGTCGGTGACGCGCAACTTGCGGGCGAGTGTCGGCATTGAAGTGAGGGCCGATTCTACCGCACACCTGCTGCCGATCCTCTGTGTGCTATCGTTTTAGTCTTTACGCGAGGCCGCTATGCCGCGTTATGAATATCGCAACCTTGCTCCCCAGCCCGTAGCTGAACAGGCTTTCCTGGCATGGATCCAGCGTCTGGACGAACAGTTCATGAATCGGGATCCTAACCACCGCTCTGAAGTGGTCCGCGATACTTTGCACCAGCTTTATCTTGGCCAGCCTTATGATCCGGGCATGGCCGGCAGTTCATCCCTCGCTATACAAACCCTGGCTCACTCTTTCGATCCGCGGAACGCGACCCTCGAGCCCGAGTATTACGGCGACGTTGATCCGGGTCGCTACGCTGAGCGCAAGCCGCTTATCTGGTTCTGGATGATGTACGACCGTTCACCCGTGGGCCTGAATCACTGGTTGGGATTCCGCGTCCGCGCCATGCTGGCCCGCCACATCTTCAAGCGGATCGGAAAAAACGTGAAGATCTTTCACGGCGTGGAGGTCTCATTCGGCTACAACCTTACCGTCGAGGACAACTGCACCATCCACAAATATGTGCTGCTCGACGATCGGGGCGAAATCATTATTCGCGAGGGATCGTCTATATCTGATTATGCCAATGTCTATTCGCACGCTCATGACCTGAACGACGGCATGATCGTGAACAATCAGCGCACCGAAATTGGCCCACGTGCTCGCGTGACTTATCACGCCACCGTGCTCAGCGGGGTCAAGGTGGCGGAGCATGGGATGGTGGGATCCATGGGCGTCGCGTCAAAAAACGTTGAGCCTTATAACGTGGTCGCGGGAATTCCCGCAAAGACCGTTAAGGTAAAGACCATCGCCCCAGAAGAAGTTAAGCCTTCAGCAGAGAGGCAATAACCGGCTTCTGGGGGCAGCGCCCAAGGCCTTTCCAGCGCACTTGCTCTGATAGAATCGACCCAACCGGATGACCCTTCAGCACGTTGTCATAGTCTTTCAGGTCATAGTGTTCCTGTTCGCGATTAGCGTGCACGAATCAGCGCACGCTTTCACCGCCTGGCGTTGCGGCGACCCAACGGCGAAGATGCTGGGGCGTGTCTCCCTGAATCCGCTGCGCCATATTGATCCTTTCGGGACCATCGTGCTGCCGCTGATCGCGATGCTGACTCATTTGCCGGTGATTGGCTGGGCCAAGCCTACGCCCGTTGACCCTCGGAATTTTAAGCACGAAATTCGCGACGACATTTTGACTTCAATTGCGGGGCCGATCAGCAATTTTCTGGTCGCAGGCGGCGCGGTGCTTTGCCTGGCGGTGATTTCGCTGGCTTCACCGAATAACGGGCGCCTGATCGTGCACGCCATAATCTCACCGGCTTCAACCTTCGGACTGCCAGTTAACTGGAATTCGCCACTGGTTCCTATTTCGCTTTTGCTCTACCAGGCAATGATCATTAACGTCCTGCTCGCGGTTTTCAACCTTATACCCGTTCCACCTCTCGACGGCAGCCACGTTTTTCGGCACATCCTCTCAGAGTCCATGCGCAACATTTATGATCGTATGGGAATCCTGGGACTGATTCTCTTGGTCGCGCTCGGCGGAAACATTCTGAACCGCATGATGTCGCCTTTCATTTATCTCTTCGAATCCGTCCTGATGAGGATCTGAATGCCGCCGCGCCTGAACCATTCACGCAAACCCCGTATTCTGAGCGGCATGAGGCCAACGGGCAAGCTGCACCTCGGCAACTTCGTGGGCGCGCTGGATAACTGGGTACGGTTGCAGGACGACTACGATTGTTTCTTCTTCATCGCCGACTGGCACGCTCTCACCACCGATTACGCCGATACTTCCCGGCTGAAGGAGAACACACTCGAAGTAGCTCTCGACTGGCTGGCTGCGGGCTTGGATCCAGATCGTTCTACACTTTTTATTCAGTCGCATGTTCCCCAGCACGCCGAGCTGCACTTGCTGCTCTCGATGATTACCCCTTTGGGTTGGCTGGAACGGGTACCGAGTTACAAAGAGCAGCGCGACAATATCAAAGAGAAAGATCTTGGCACCTACGGATTCCTGGGGTATCCACTGCTGCAGTCGGCTGACATCCTGATGTACAAAGCGGATTACGTGCCCGTGGGAGAAGACCAGGTCCCACACGTCGAACTGACGCGTGAAGTGGCGCGGCGGTTCAACATGTTTTACAGCGGTAAGCGGACTTATGTTTTCCCCGAGCCCCAGCCGTTGCTCACTCCCGCAGCCAAACTGCCCGGAACTGACGGCCGCAAAATGTCGAAATCATACGGAAATACGATTCTGCTCACTGATCCTGAGCCGGTAGTGCGGCAGAAGCTCAAGACCATGGTCACCGATCCGGCCCGCGTCCGGCGAAGCGATCCCGGAAATCCTGACGTCTGCCCGGTGGGAGATTTGCACAAGATTTTCAGTGATCCGGCAACCATGACGAAAGTGGACGTGGGCTGCCGGACCGCTGCCATTGGCTGTATCGAATGTAAGAGTTGGGCGGCGGATGCACTGATTAGTGTGCTGAACCCGATCCAGCAACGCCGCAAAAAATACGAGGACAATCCGCGCATGGCATGGGATATTCTTGAGGCTGGCTCCACGCGGGCGCGCAAGTCCGCCTCCGCCACCATGGACGAAGTGCGCGATGCCATGCACCTGTCGCTCGCTTACGAGCCTCCCGCGCGTAAGGCCAGCGGCGACCGGTAGCCAGCGATAGATATTTATGTCCGAAGGACAAAAACTCGAACTCGCCTCGTCGCAACCGACTGCTCCTCCATCCCCGCCCGCAGCAAAGAAACAGAGCGACTCGCCTTTCTCGGTTACAGTCGGCGAAATTTACGATGGACCGCTCGATCTGCTGCTCGATCTGATCCGCAAGCAGGATATAGATATCTACGACATTCCCATCGCCCGGATTACCGCCCAGTATTTGACGTATGTGGAGCGCATTCGCCAGCTCGACGTCAACATCGCAGCTGACTTTATCTACATGGCGTCGGTGCTTATTCACATCAAGTCGAAGACGCTGCTGCCACGTGATCCCGATGCGCCGGCCGATGCGCAGGACGATCCCCGGATCGAACTGGTGAATCGCCTACTGGAGCACGAGAAGTTCAAGACTGCGGCCCAGATGCTGCTCCAGAAACAGCAGATCGAAGATGCGGCGCTGACCAATCCGGCGCTGAAAGACTTTATTGACGCGGAGGGCACCGAGCCCGAGCTCGCCGCCGACGTGATTGACCTGGTACGTACTTTTCAGCAGATCCTCAGCCGCGCCAAGTCGAAACCCATGCTGCAGGTTGACGAAGAAACCGTCACCGTAGGCCAGATGATAGATTTTTTGCGACGCCGCCTGGCACTGGAAGAGCGGCCCGTTCGTCTTAAGCAGTTGCTGCGCAGCCTGAACACTCGTCAGGCGCTGATTTGCATGTTCCTCGCACTTTTAGAACTGGTACGCCTGCAAGCCATTCAGGTTAAGCAGGAGCACCACTTCGGCGACGTGCTGGTGCGCAAGCACATTGAGTTTGATTCCATCATGAACGCCCAGAGCGCGGTTCGCGATGACTGGAGATGAGCCATTGACGCATTGAGAGATCTGGAGATTGAGAGATCGAATGGGTGCTGAGGAGTGCTCCGGGCGGTTTAATGATTCAATGACTAAAATGATTCAATAATTCCACATGGGCCTGAAAACAAAAGTCGAAGCCATCATTTACGCGGCTGACGAACCCGTCAGCCTGGAGCATATCGCTACTCAACTACGTGGAGCCGTGCCGCTGGTGGATGGAGCTGAGCCCACTGATGCTCATATTAAGTCCGCAGTTCGCGCAGCTATCGAGGAACTGGTGGTGGAGTACGCCTCCGCCGAGCGCGCTATGGAAGTCCGCCAGGTTGCCGGTGGATACCGCATGGCCACCAAGCCTGAGCACCACGACGTGGTCCGCGCCTTCGCCAAGAGTTTAAAGCCGCCGGTGCGGCTCTCGCTGCAGTCGCTCGAGACCTTGGCGGTAATCGCCTACAAACAGCCAATCACAATACCTGAGATCAGCGAGATTCGTGGCGTGGATTCCAGCGGCGTTATCGCCACCCTGCTCGATCGCAAGCTGGTAACTACCGCCGGACGCAAGGCCGTCATCGGCCGTCCGATTCTTTATAAGACCACGCGGGAGTTCCTGCTGCGCTTCGGATTGCGTGACATCAACGAACTTCCGAGTATGGAAGAGTTTGAGAAACTGGCGGGCGAAGCCTTGGGTCTGGATACCGCGACTGCCGAAGGCAGTGGCGCCACGGGCGGAGGAATTGCCGACGCGACCGGCGTTCCCGAAATTCCCGAAGAAGCATCCGAGGTCGAATCGCAGGCAGAACTCGGCACTGCCTTGGAAGGCGAAAATCCGGAGGCAAAATCGGCGCCAGCTTTTGACGACGATTTGATCTTGTCCGACCTAGCCGAGCAAGCGACGCCGATCCTCAGCTAAATCTTGCGCTCGCAAGTCTGGCTGCTCCCGCCCGCGCGGGATTGGACGCAATGCTCTATCATCTTCCTGATGCCTTCGGAACGTCTGCAAAAGATAATCGCCGCCGCTGGAATCGCCTCCCGCCGCAAAGCTGAGGAGCTCATCACCTCCGGCCAGGTCGCGGTGAACGGGCAGATCGTCAGCGAGCTCGGCTCCAAGGCCGATCCGGAGACCGACCATATCCGCGTCAAGGGAAGACTTCTCCGCGGGCCCGAGCGCCACGTCTACCTGCTGCTCAACAAACCAAAAGGATTCGTGACCACCGTCACCGATCCTGAGGGCCGGCCCACCGTGATGGACCTCTTGCGAAAAGTACACGCGAGGGTTTATCCGGTCGGCCGTCTGGATTATGCCAGTGAAGGATTACTGTTGCTGACCAACGACGGCGAGCTCGCGAATATGCTCACCCGCGCCGCCTCGCACGTGCCAAAAACATATTTGGTGAAAGTGAGCGGCAAACCGAGCAATGAAAGTCTTTCCCGTTTGCGTTCCGGAGTGACCCTTCGCGGGCCCGGCAAGCGCCCGGTTAAAACTGCCCCTTCCAAGCTGCGCCTGGTGCGGGACGCTCCCAATCCCTGGTATGAGATTACGCTGACGGAAGGTCGCAACCGCCAGATCCGCCGCATGTTCGAGGAAATCGGTCACCACGTCGAAAAGATCAAGCGGGTGCGCTATGGACCACTCGAGCTCGACGTCGAGCCAGGCCAATTCCGTCCACTTGCCAGGCCGGAGATCGAGCGCTTGAGAAATTCCGTTCGCACCGCAGCGCCTGCTTGACTCCAGTTCAGGGAAAAACCGTCAGGCCCGCCGTCGTGCTGCCGGTTCAGCATCCTCGGAAGTAGCGGAGGTCATCATGGGCAGTCGAGCTGCGCCGTACAGACCAGCATCGCTCCCGAGTAGTGCGCGGGTAACGATCGTGGTTTTGCCGTAGCGCTGCGGACCCACCTGCGCCGCCGCGCCTTCCAGCTTCGTTGCCGGAAGCGATTGGGCTCCGCTACGATCAAGCTGGGCGGGTGCAGTTGCTGCATACACCATGCTGCGTTTCAGCATCTCTGCAAACATACTGGGAGCGAATGCGTCCCACGCGCTGGCTACACCGCCCCCGATCACGAACATCGGCAGATTCAGCGCGTTGACCATGTTTCCAACGCCGGTCCCCAGAGAGGCGCCCATGCGGCGGAAAATGGCCCGCGACGGCTCATCCCCCTGGATCGCAAGGTTGTAAACAATCTTGGCGCTGAACTCGGGCTCCGATTCCGCCACTCGTGCCAGCTGCGGCGCCTTTCCGCTGTCAATCAATTCACGGGCCATGCGCACAATCGCGGTGGCTGAGGCGAAGACCTCCACGCAGCCGTGATTTCCGCACTTGCAAAGCGGGCCATTAACGTCAATCGTCATGTGCCCGAGTTCTCCAGCCATTCCGCTCATGCCGTGCCATATACGCCCGCGCAGAACGATGCCACCACCTACGCCAGTGCCCAGGGTGAAGATGCACATATCGTCCACGTCGCGCGCGGCGCCCAGCCACTTCTCACCTAAGGCGGCAGCGTTGGCATCGTTCTCCAGAATTACGGGCGCATTCAGTCCCCGTTCGATCTCGTCGCGCACAGGGTAGTTGCTCCAGCCCGGAAGGTTGGGCGATTCGCGCGTCATGCCGGTTTCCAGATCAATGATTCCAGGGACGCCGATGCCCACTCCGAGAATGGTGCCCAAGTCGCGGAACTTCGCCGTGAGCGAGCGTATGGCGGTAACCATATCGGCGATAACCTGGTCGCGCCCCAGGCTGACGCGCGTACCCAGCGTCACCTTTTCAAGCAGGCGGCCTTCCTCATCCACCACCGCAATCCGCAGATTGGTACCGCCCAAATCCACGCCAATGGCAAAGTTAGGCATATTCGGATTTAACTATGGTTCAGACAGCCGGACTAATGTATCGCGATTTGCTCTTTCGGGAAAGCGGAGGTTGGGGAAGGGCGGCGTGGCTAGCCTGACATCGTTGTGCTTCGGCCGCGCCCGAGGACAGGGAAACGATAAAAACCTGTCGCCGCCGCCGTTTGTCTCCGCAAATTATAGATGCGTTTCAGAGATTCGGTGCGACCCTCTCATGGAACGCGCGCTTCAGTAAAAATCAGAACAGCTCAAATAGAAACCGCAGCGCCCACAAGTCAGCTTGCAGCGGTGCTCCTCAAGAGCAGCCGAGCAATTCGGACAAGTAAGCATCGTAAGCGCCGGCATGGATCGGTCCGGCTGCTCTGCTTTTTTGTCGGAATCCGGAGCTGCTGACGTGAGTGTCTGCTGAATTTTCGGCATAGCTCTCAACATTATCCAACTTTCCTGGCCTGCAACCAACAAATCAGTGAGCGAACCCGGCCCCCATGGAGTGCTTCTAATTAGCTACGCAGAGGGAGAGCTGCAGACGCAGCGAGGGTCTCTCAGGAGAGACGTATGAAAAAGTTGATGATGTTGCTGGTTTTGCTCGGCATGACCACCGGCCTGACAAGCCTGACGTGGGCCGACCAGAGCAAAGTTGATGCGGTTGACCGCCTGAACGCGGCCGCCAACGTGCTGCACGAGATAATGGCAACTCCGGACAAGGGCGTTCCGGCGGAAGTGCTCGATGGCGCGAAGTGCGTTGCTGTGATACCCCACATGATTAAAGGCGGACTGATTTTCGGCGCGAAGCACGGACGCGGCGTCTCTACTTGTCGCCTTCCCAACGGACAGTGGAGCGCGCCGGCGTTCTTCACCATCACCGGCGGGAGCTGGGGCGCGCAGATCGGCGCGGAATCCGTGGATCTGGTCATGATGATCATGAACGAGAACGGCATGAAGCACCTGCTGCAAAACAAATTCCAGATCGGCGGCGAAGCTTCGGCTGCAGCCGGACCGGTTGGACGTCATGCCTCGGCTGGTATTGACTACAAAGCCTCCACCGAGATCCTGACTTACTCCCGTGCCAAGGGAGCATTTGCCGGACTCGACCTGGGCGGCTCGTGGATCACGCCCGACAAAGATTCAACCGTGGCGTTCTACGGACGTGACTATCCGACGCAGGCCCTGCTGGAGGGCCAGGTACCAGCACCGCCAGAGGCCAAAGTTTTCCTGGCTGCAGTGCGCGGCTCCAAGGCAGAAGCCAAGGAAGTCAAGCCCAGCGGGATGTAATCGGCTCTTAAGAAGGCGAGGGCACGGCGAAAAGCCGTGCCTTTTCTTTTTGCTAAAGAAGCCCGTTCAACCAGCTGTCCCACTGCTACGCGGGTTTGACACAACCTTTGGCCGCAGGTATCCTACTGCCTGTGACGTTAACCTCCACACTGTGCGGCATGTGTATGTGTTGTTGCCGGATGCCGGTGTGGGCGTAGTTCGTCTTTAGGTTTCAAACCCACCCGGCGGCCCAAGCGGGTGGGTTTTGTGTTTCTGACCCCCTCTCACCCGTTCTCAGCCGATAAATATCCCGTGTGGGTTGTGAGTCCCGGAGAATGCCGGGTCATCGAATATTTCAATAGGGAGAGAGGACATCATGAGCACAGACGTAGCCACACCGAACACCACCAGGATTCCCCGTATTAACGAGCCGGCGCCTGACTTTGAAGCCAAGTCTACGCACGGCGTCATCCGCCTCAGCGACTATACATCCAAGGGCAAGTGGGTGCTGCTGTTTTCCCATCCTGCGGATTTCACCCCAGTCTGCACCACGGAATTCATCGAGTTCACCCGCCGCAACCCCGACTTCGAAAAGCGCAACATCCAGCTGATCGGCAACTCGGTGGACAGCATCTACTCGCACATCGCCTGGGTACGCAACATCGAGCAGCACACCGGGCAGAAGGTGCCATTCCCCGTGATCGCCGACCTCGACCAGAAGGTTGCGCGCGCTTACGGCATGGTGCACGAGGCGGTCAGCGACACCGCGGCTGTGCGTGCGGTTTTCTTCATTGACCCCAAGGGCACCATCCGCGCTCTGCTCTATTACCCGCTGCAGACCGGACGGAACGTTGACGAGTTGCTTCGCGTCTTCGAAGCTTTGCAGACCACTGACGCGAACGGCGTCTCAACGCCGGCGAATTGGCGTCCGGGCGAGCCGGTCATCGTGCCCGCACCGCTCACGCAAGCCGACGCCGAAAAACGCGCTGCAGCAAAAGACGGCTTCGAGGTCACCGACTGGTACTTGAGCCGGAAGAAACTCGCTGCCGCCGCCGACTAAGACATTCCGTTGTCATCCCGAGGGCGTGCCGCCTACATCAAGACGAGGCACGCCCGAGGGACCTGGGTTTAACAACAGTGGCGCCTCTGGGTTAAATCTTTTCGTACGAAAGCACGCTTGGCGAAGTGGGAACGCGACCGGCTGCAACCCGGTTACGAGCAGGTTCGATCCCTGCAGCGTGCTCCAACTACCGCGGCATCCACTGCGGATGCGCGGTCAGCAGGCCATTCATAACGAAGACCTGATACGCCAGCACGGTCCCAAAGCCGAGGCTGAGCACCCCTGAAGCCAATCCCAAGTGGCCCGAAAAGCGGCGGTTGCTCCCGAGCAATCGAAGGCCCGACGCAATGCTCATGGTAATCAGCATCATGCCGGCGATGGTGCCCACTCCAAAAACCAGCAGGTAAACCATCGCCCAGTGCGCGTTCCGAATCGTCGCCAGCACCAGGAGGGCTACCGCCGCCGAACCCGCCAGACCGTGCACCGTCCCCACAACGAGCGGGCGCAACGGCCGGTACAGCGCGGATTTTCCCCACACGCGGTCCAGCCATGCCACCGGCGTCTGCTCAACCGAGTGGGGATGGGCCTCCGGCCCGTGTTCGTGCCGATGGTTGTGAATGTAATCCCCATGAGCGTGGTGATGCGAATGGGCCAACTCCGCGCCAGAATCGCCGTTCGCATGTGCCGGTTCCGAGGGAATTGAGCGTATGAAACTCGCCACGTTCATCAATCCCAGCAAGATCAGCATCAGCCCGACCGACAACTCCATGCTCAAACCCACCCGCGCCGGAATGACCAGGCCGAAGAGAATAATGGCGCTGCCCACCGCGAAAATCGTAAGCGTGTGACCGATTCCCCAATACACTCCGACCATGGCCGAACTTGCCAGGCTGCGCTGCCGGCTCACAATGGTTGTGACCGCAATGACGTGGTCAGGGTCGGTCGCATGCCGCATCCCCAGAAAAAATCCCAGTGCGATGATGGAAAAGAAGCTGACCATTTACGATTCCGGCTCTTCCGATTCGGACTTTTCTGACTCAGCATCCGCCGCCGATGCAGCGTCAACCCGGCGCGCGCCTTTGCCTTCACAATCAGGGCAGCGGCTTGAGGTGATCAATCCTTCTTCCAGATAGCCAGTTCCGCCGCAGGTCTCGCAGGGCGGACACGTGTGTTCAGGCTGAGCTTGAACCTCGGTCGTGTCCATGGGCAGGGATTCCCACCCGCAATCCAAACACTGCCAGACTATGACTCCGGTGTCAGCGTCTTGCATCTGCTGCAAGTTGGCCATGGCCTGATTCTATATTGCGCGGCGACGAATCACAGCGGATCGAGAACCAGAGTGACGGCGACTGAATCTGAGCCGGCGTGCCGGAAGAAGAGAGCATTTGAGTGTTCTCAGGGAGTGGCCGGAGTGTGGGTCGTTAGAGTGGCCGGAGTGTGGGTCGTTAGAGTGGCCGGAGTCTGGCTCGGAGAGTGGTCTCAATGCCGCCTTTGATAAGCTAATGCTGGTCGGAAGCGCATGTGGTCCGGTGATCATCCCGGTCTTCAAAACCGGCGGACGGCGTCTTACGGCGTCATCGGTGGGTTCGACTCCCACTCGCTTCCGCCAATTGCCTCGCGCAAGTTATTTGAGCGCAATGGGGATATGCATCAGTCACGAGGCGACATCCGCAGACGCGGCGGAACGCCTTGCCCACCAAGTACCGGCAACAAAACACACGATCGTTGGGATTACCGCCCGCGCCAGAATTCCTATGTAATCAGATGTGTGTGGAGGTTCGTGCCACCCGTGCGTGAGAGTCCGCCAGACCCACATGCTCTCGCCATACAGGTACAAGGCTGCAAGCACAGCCAGCCACAGTAAAGCCTTTTTCGTTTCAATCACCCAAACCAGTGTGATGGCTGCGAGAGCCGCAAAGAGGTCGTAGGGCAATCCCTGAGAGAGCCACATCATCACCATGCCCACGTCTCCCGTGAATGTCATCCGAACGTGCAGTGCCCCGATGAGAACAAGTAGAAAAAATGCCATCATTCTTGAAAACGTCCACAGTCCAATGACGACGAACAGATCTCTTGCGGTCGGTTTGCTCATGGGCTAATGCTAAACGTCGCAGAAACAGGCATCCAAGTTACGTCGGGCACTCCGTCGTTTGGCAAACGTGGGGTCATCGCAGAACTAGATTCTTCAAAATCCCATTGTGTCGTCGGCCGACGGCCCATAGATTGCCGGAACCGGTTGCTCGTTCAGACGCAGGTACACACCGAGCTGGGCGCGGTGATGCACCAGGTGGTTGAGAAACATCTCCCGGTACGCGAGAAAGCGTTGCCCTTCGAAGATCGTCTTACCCTGCCAGGCGAGCCGCCAGTTCTCCTTCCATGCCTCGTCGGGCAGGCCGGCGAGCGCGCTGCGAACCTTGGCCGCGCCCTCATCGAGGACTTTCACCAGTTGCGCAGCCGACTCGAACGGCAGCGGCTTGTAGTTGCCCTTGGAGAAATCCACCTCTGGGGTGGTTAAGATGCCCAACCCGAAGCCGGTAAGCTGCGCCACATGAGGCGCGAGCTTCCCCATGGGCATGGACTTGGCATGCGGCTTGAAGTCGGGCTTGTGGGGAATGCGCTCCAGGGTGGTGCGCGTCTTCTTCATCTCTACATCAAATTCCGGCAGTAGCAGGTCACTGATCGTCATAGTGTTCCGATGATTCAAGTCGAGAATGGACTCGGTTAAATTGCGGACTTCCTATCCTAGTAGTTTTGGGATTTCGGCAGCGCTGGGTCGGGCGCCTTGATCACCGCCGCGATTGTCTTTTGCTTCCCATGGGGAAGGCCCTGGACTCCGCGATTGACCGCTGGCTAGCGCCGGCTGAACGCTTCCAGTTCTGCGGTCAATTCGGTTTGAAAGCTAAGCGCGTTGCGATAGCGGGCGCGGAAATTTTCGTAGCAGATTGAAGCGGTGATTTCGGCAATCTGCGGCTGCGTGAAGTGCCGCCGCAACTCGCGCGAGGTTTGCAGATCAACGTCGGTGGGTGTTCTAGCGATGTCGTCGGCGTAGCGCAGCAAGAGATTTTCTTGCTCGCTGAAGCCGGGATTGCGAATGCCGTTGCGCGCGGCGTGGATGAACTCCATCGGCCAGCCCTGGGCGACGCATTGCTGCGCGTGCAACTGAATCTCAGCTTCGCAACCCAGGCGAGCGGCAGTACGGAGCTGCAACAGAGCGTGGGTCTTTGCTTCAATCAAATTGTGGAAGGGAAACTCCACCCCATCCATTTCGCTAATCAATGCCGCGGTCTTTGCAGATACGCCCGGCTGCGTCAACTTTTGCCATCCCTGACGCCACCAACGTTCAGAATCGTCGGGCACGGCTTCCACAGTTTGGGGCGAGTCGGCCCGTATCTCCGCCAGCTTGGCGGCTCCCCAATCTTTCACACGCTGTGCCTGACGAACTGATGCGCGCTTCAAAGCGTCGAACTTGGGCGCCGCTGCAGTTCTCGCGGTGGTGAGCGCCTTTGCCGCTAAGCGTGTCCATTCTGCAAGCTTCGAGGCAATCACCTCGCGCTGCAGGCGAGCTTCTTGGTCAACTTCAGACAAGGTCCTTACCTCCGCCGTGGCTCTTCTGTTCCAGATTTGCGGATGTCCGCATGGCCCTGGAAATAGGCGCCGTCTTCAATGGTGATACGCTGCGTTACCACGTCGCCGGAAAGCCAGCCGTCTTTGCGAATGTCCACCCGCTCGCTGGCCTGGATGTTGCCGCGCACTTTGCCCATCACGACGATCTCGCGCGCGCTCAGGTTGGCAGTCACAACACCACCCTTGCCGACCGTTACTCGATTGCCTTCGCCCACCAGGCTAATCGAACCCTCGACTTGCCCCTCAATGAAGAGCGACTCCGTGGCCGCAATCTCGCCTCTGATGATCAGTCCTTTCCCAATGCTGACGTATTCCTGCGGTGTGGCGTGGGTGGAACCAGTAGGCGCCAGGATTGGTTTCGATGGTGCTGTGGATGCAGCTGTACTCATGATCGGGTCCTCCGTTGGGGACTCAGGAATCCCGTTTTACTCATTCTGGCATGTCGCTTCCGCCAGATCGAGAAGTTGGTTGGTAATTTCGGGTGCTTGGCTGTCCCCACTATACCCTTTCGGGAGAGATTCAATCATCAGCAAAAGCCCTTAGAAAAAGTTCGGGCACTGACAATCGAGGAAATATTCCGACCACCAATGAATGTGAGCAAAGAATTTGTGCAGCGCCGCCAGCGAGATCAACCCGGTGGATGGCGGCCTAGGAGGCGTTACTCACTGAGCCTAGCGACGCTGCGCCACATTGAACGATACCTCTAAGGCGAGCGGGGCTAGATTCTTCCCATCAGCAGCAGCACAATCACGATCAACAGGATCAGTCCTAGTCCGCCGCTCGGGTAGTATCCCCATCCCGAACTGTAGGGCCAGGTCGGTAACGCTCCCAGCAGCAGCAAAATCAAAAGAATAATTAAGATCAATCGCATCCCAAGCTCCTTTTCAGGGAAATTGGATGCACGAAGCCGGAATTAGGGGAGGCCCTACAAACCGCTTTCGGTGCCTCATTGCAAGACAACTCTGGAGCGTGACTTGCATCCGTCATGGCCTTACTTGTTTCCCGAATCTTTCCGCGAGTGGAAGCATCCTCTTTCGTGTTGAATCATCTCGTGAGACAAATCTTCTTTTTTTTGCTTCTGGTTACGGTTACGAGCAGCTCGGCTTTATCCCAGTTGAGAATCATTCCTACCACCACCCTGCGGGCAGAAAGCGCAAACAACACCAGTGCTGCCGATAGTTTTCACGGCCAATCGAACGGGAATGCTGCCGCCGGCAACATCAGCAAGGAACCGATTCGCTCGCTCCTCTATTCCGGCGCTACCACTCGGGTCTATGCGCACCTGATGGGCTGGTTTGGAGATCCCCGGCACATGAACGTCGGCTATCGTTCCGACGATCCTGCCCAGGTGCATCGCCAGGTGGAAGACATGGTCAGCCGCCGGATTGAAGGCGTGATGATTGACTGGCGCGGCTCTTCGGACGAGGGACCCACCGAGCGCACAACTCAGCTTGTGATGCGAGAGGCTGAGCGGCATCCCGGCTTCACCTTCGAGATTCAGGTGGATCCCAAGGCACTCCGCTCGCTTAAGAAAGGCGACAACGGGACCAAGGAACTGATCCATGAGTTGAAGTACGTTGCCAAAACCTACTTTCCTTCCCCGGCATACATGAAGATTGATGGGCGTCCGGTCCTCTCCAACTTCGAACTCGACAAACATTTCGAAATTGATTGGTCGAAAGTGGTGAAGGAAGTTCCGGGAAATCCGATTTACATTTTTCAACACCCTTCAGGCTTCGAACACCCGTATTCTGCTGGCAGTTTCGCCTGGCTGAAACACAATAAGGACGACCCCAACGACTGGGGAGAGAAGTACCTGGAGGATTTTTATAAAAAGGGCCTGCGTAAATCTGGCGCTTACATCATCGGTTCTGTGTATCCCGGATTCAACGATCGGTTCGCGTCATGGAGCCTAAATCGGGTCATGAGCCGCAACTGCGGGCAAACGTGGCTGGCCACCTTCGGAGCGATCAAGGAATTCTTTTCGGCCTCTAAGCAGTTGCCGGCTGTCCAGATTGTCACTTGGAATGACTACGAGGAAGGTACCGAAGTCGAAAGCGGTATTGAGAACTGCGCCGAAATTTCCGCCCGCGCTGATGGCGACGACCTGAAGTGGAAAATCTCCGGGCGCGAGACCACGAAGGAGAACACGATCAGCCAGTACGTGATTTACATTTCGCTCGACGGCGAGAACCTGATGCGTCTCGGCTCGGTTCCCTCAGGCGTTCATGAGTTTGAGTTACGCAAACTTCGTCTCGGAGCGGGTAAATACATCTTCTACGTGGAGGCGGTGGGGGTGGCCTCAGTAAGGAATCACTTTTCAAACGCCGCAACGTACACAGTCGCCGGTCGCTGATGAAAACTAGGCTGCCGGTAAGATCACCCGTTCCCGAGTACTGACCACTGTTCACCGCGGCGAACCTCTTCCAATTTCCTCTCCCCCTGAGTTGACCACCAGTTTCGCCACCATGCGGGATCATTGGGCATCGCCTCGTCCGTAATTTCTCGCAATGCCTGGTACACCCAGGAGCGAGTAGTTACGTCCAGCGACGGATTGTCAGCCAGGTCAAGCAGTCCGGGCACTGCCTTCACGCGTTGCTCGCGCGTCAGCATTCCAGATTTTGCCAGGCTACACCCGGCGCGCTCGCGCACAGCAGCCGCGGGATCGCTTCCCAGAACCTCAATCAAGGTCTTGATCGTCTCATCCGTTCCAATGTGCGCCAGTCCCTCCACCGCCCAAAACCGTACCTGCTCGTTTGAATCGTGAAGATGATCAGCCAGCCATCCCTGCGTACGCTCGGGTCGCACGCCGCGGTTGGCGAGCATGCCAATTTCCCATTCCACCCAGGGACGCGCGCTGGGATCAGCCTCCGCCTGGCGCATCAACCGAGCGGCGGTTTCCTCATTTTTAGCTAAATGGTTCACTGCCAGATTGATCTCGATGGCCGCTGCCCGCACTCGCAGATCGTTCGAATAGAGGGCCGTCATCTCCAGATTTTGCCAGGTTTTTGTACGGTGCAATTTTCCGTGCCATCCGTCTACGCGATTGGCGATCATCTCGGTGGCGCCCTTATCGTGGTTGATGGCTGCGCCCAAAAGGAATTCCATCTGTCGTTGCGGTGTCTGTTTTTGCAGCCATTCAATGTTGTGGTCTGAAAGTCTGGAGTGCGTTGCCGGAACCGGTTCTCCTGCCACCCCGATCAGCTGCCCGGTAAGCCGTTCCCAGGCACCTTCCAGTGCCCCTGACCGAACCGCGAAGGCCAGCCCCGCTCCCACGATCGCAACCAGCACCAGTTTGCGATAGTTAGCGCCGCCTCCGGTCGGGTGAAGCGGCTCCGGCGAATTTTTTAGCCGATCAAAAGTGTTGTCCACACTACAAGTCTAGGTGCGACTCCGCGACACTCCAAGTTACTTCCGTGATAGTTCAGGTGCCGAAATGTCGCGCCCCGGCGCGGACACGAGTGAAAATCACTCTTGCGGAGTTAAATCAATTGGTACACTGATTTATGGCGGAGCGGCAGGAAACAGCCATCGGCTGGATTGACATTCTCTGGTTGCTATTCCTTGGCGGTCTGGCGTTGCTCCCTCCCATCCGTGAGCCCCACAAGCAATTTACCCTGTTAGCCATAGGTGGATTTCAACTTTTTGAACGCCAGCTCCTGGCGTTGTTTCCCCAACGTGGCCCTTACTACGCTGTCCTGATTAAGATCGGCCTGGCCACGCTGCTGCTCGGCCACACTGGCGATGTCGGGATTAACAGCAGCTATTATCCCGTGCTGTACATACCAGTTATCACCGCCGCCCTCTACTTCGGACCCATCGGCACGCTGCTCTGGACGGCGCTCGCGTCGCTGGCCTATCTCTCTTATTTATTCCCTGCGCTTCAGCAGTATGAACTTACCCCCAGCGGGATTTCAGAATTGGCGATCCGGATTCTGTTCTTTTTCTTCGCCGCGCTTCTGGTGAACCGCTTTGTGATGGAGAACCGCAAACAGGTTGAGCGCTATCAGGCGCTCTCCGCCATCCTTACGGAAGCCAATCGGC
>DASRFG010000009.1 GCA_035651655.1 Terriglobales bacterium | reverse complement strand
GTCTTCACCGCAAACAATCCCAGGATAGCGAATGTCACCATTCGAACTCTGCTGTCGCTCAACGTGCTCCACGCCAGCACGCCCAGAATTAAGTAGACCGATAATGCAATCGCTAGACGATTCACAACCAAACCAAATGGTGCACAGGGGAGGATTCGAACCTCCGTAGCTCGCAAGGAGCGGCAGATTTACAGTCTGCTGCCATTAACCACTCGGCCACCTGTGCAGAAGCCGCTCTCTCTTATTCGATTCGCCCAGCTCTTGCCGGGGCTGACGTCCGGTGCAGAAGATCCGAGGGGCCGCACATCGAAAGGAAATCGAGACTCGTGCGAACATACTTCCGCACCGAGGCTCACTACCTGCCGGAAAGATTCCTTATGGAGTGCTTCTGATAATCCTGCTGCGGTATTGCCGCCTGCCTTGCCCGCTTGCGCCCTGCGTTTCCGGAAACCGTTCCTGGAGCTGGCGAAGGGATTCGAACCCCCGACCCTCTGATTACAAATCAGATGCTCTACCAGCTGAGCTACGCCAGCAAACTAGACTCTTCCGCCCTTCAGGCGCGAAAGGTCCTCCTGATCCCTTCATTATGTCCGGGACAATTTTCTAAGTTATCACAAGGGTACTCCACGTGCAACCGAGGGCCCTCATTTTCAAAGTCTTACCATCGATCAGCCATCAGGGACCAGGCAGTAGCTTCTATGGCTCCGCTGCCCGGGTGCTATGATGTAGCGCTTCGAGGCACAGGGTGAAGAATGCCGCACCCCGGGTGCGGCCCAAGCCTGCTTGATGCGCATACGACGGCGTCTTCCAATAGTAGTTGGCGTCCTGGTACTCGTGGCGGCGGTAGCAATCGTCGTGGAATTGCGGAAGCATGCCCCACCGGAAGCTGCCCGCCTGCTGCCCGGCGCCGATGCCTTCCTCTATGTGAATCTCCAATGGGTGAGACGCTTCGGCGCCATCAAGGAACTGCCGCCCGTTTCGCACGATCCCGAGTACGAGAAGTTCATCCAGGAGACCGGAATCCAGTTCGAACGCGACTTGGATCGAGCCGCCTTCGCCGTCCATTACCCCGTGAGCTGGGGTGGCCTGACTACCGGGTCAAAGACGCAGGAGCCGCGGTTTTCCGAGGTGTTCGAGGGGAATATCCATGCCGAGAAGCTGGTTCCCTACCTGCGGAAGTCGGCGGCCTCAGTTGACCTTTACCGTTCGGTTGAAATTTTCAATATCAAGCTCGAAGATCGAACCTTGCGGGTGGTAATCCTCGGGGTGGACACGGTTGCCGCCTCAAACAGCGATGATCCCAGCGTGATCCGGGGAATTATCGACCGGTCACGGAAGTTGGCATCCCCGTTTGCCGGACCCGCGCTTCTGCGCCACTACTATAAGGATGTGCCCCTGGTGAGCCTGGCTTGGGCCATCGTCCGTGTACCTGGCAGTGACACCCGCTTTCCGCTCTCGAATGGAATCTGGTCGTTGTTGTTTCAGAAGCCTGCGACCTTGGTTCTGTCCGCGCGATATCTGCGCGCCCTTCACCTTCGTGCGGAGGCGATTGCCGATTCCGAAGATGATGCCAAACGCATGGCTACCCAGGCTTCCACCGTCCTTAATATCTTTCAGAGTGCCGAGTTGACGCCGGCGAGCGGCAGCGGGGACTCCGATATCAAGCAGTTCTTCGACAGCCTGAAAATATCTCAGCACGACCGCCGTGCGGTGCTGACTGCGGTGCTGTCTCCCGGGTTCATCCGCAAGGTCTTGACGGAACCACCGCCGGAGTTGGCTCCGGGAGCGGCCGAGCCGCCAGCGCCGGCGCCGATGCCTCCGCCTAAGCCGCGCAAGAACAAGCCACGCCCGAAATAGGTAGCGAGCTGGGTCAGGGAGCCAATGCAAAAGGCTTTGTAACATTCCGGCAGTAAGCAGCATCTTTCTAATTGGTCCTGATACATCGCCGCGCCGGGTAAAATAAAGCCGATGTCCACTCTGCCGCTTCCGATAGCCGCGTTTCTTGCGGGCGTGATTTCGTTCTTGTCGCCTTGCGTCCTGCCGCTGGTGCCCGGCTACGTGTCGCTCATTTCTGGAGTAGGCGTCGAGGAGCTTAAGTCGGACGAAGCTCAGCTGATGCGCCGGGTGATGTTGAACTCCATCCTTTTTATCTTTGGATTCAGCATTGTTTTCGTCACCCTGGGAGCTCTTTCAACTGGAATCGGCCAGTTGCTTGCCGTTTACAAGAGCCGCCTGTCGGTAGTCGCTGGAGTCGTAATCATCATTTTTGGCTTACATCTGACCGGTGTCTTTCAGATCAAGGCATTATTGGCAGACAAACGCCTGCATCACATAAAGGGAGGAAGCTCGCCCTGGGGAGCATTCGTGATCGGCTTTGCCTTCGCCTTTGGCTGGACCCCGTGCGTCGGCCCTATACTGGCGGTGATTCTTGGTTTTGCCGCGGAGCAGGATTCGGTAGCAAAAGGCATTATTCTGCTGGCCATCTATTCGTTGGGATTGGCGGTGCCGTTTCTGCTCACGTCGCTGGGTGTAGAACGCTTTCTGAAGTTTTACAGCCGCTTCCGCACTCACATGCACGCCGTGGAAGTGGCGAGTGGTGTCCTGCTGATCGGCCTCGGTGCTCTTCTGGTTTTGGGACGGTTTACCCTGATCTCGAACTATCTGTCTTTCTTGAATCGTTTTGCTCTCTAGAGGCGGAATCGTGAAGCGTAATACTGCAGTTTGGATCGTCATCGTGGTGGCTGTAGCTGTGATGCTGGCATTCGCTCCCTATCTTTCGAAGAGGAGAGCGAGTATCGACAATCCCGCCACTGAGCTAAAAGGCAAGCCGGCCCCTGATTTCTCTCTGGAGACGCTCGACGGTCAAACCCTTCACCTTTCCGACTACCGCGGCAAGGCAGTCCTGCTCAACTTCTGGGCCACGTGGTGCCAGCCCTGCAAGATCGAGATGCCATGGTTCGAGGAGTTGCAGCGGCAGTATGGTCCGCAAGGCCTGCAGGTGGTCGGAATTGCCATGGATGACGCCTCGAAGGACGAAATCGCGAAATTTGCAAAGGAACTGGGCGTGAACTATCCGATCCTGGTCGGAAAAGAATCGGTCGGGGATGCCTACGGCGGAGTGCAATTTCTACCCTCGACGTTCTTCATCGACCGGGATGGCAAGATCGTGGATCGCGTGTTTGGCCTGAAGAGCCGCGGCGAAATCGAAGACAGTGTCAAGGCAGCGTTAGCCAGGGGTCACGTGGCCCAGAGCGGCCTCTAAACAGCTTTCCGGACAAGCTCAGAAGTAACGTGGTGGAAATCGGCGATTGACGGTACCTTTACCGTGTCGCAGCACGATGCTTTCGCATGCTATGTGGCAGCTACGAAAACTCGGCAGTTTGATTGTGCTGGCCGCGGTCGCTGCATCTGGCCAGATAATCGGGGCGGCCAAAGCTCCGTCCGTCAGCATGGCCCCTGCGCCGCTGCTCAGCATAAGGCCGGGTAAGCCCGGCTCCGTCGAATTGCGCTTCCGCATTACACCTGGCTTCCATATCAATTCCAACGCGCCAAAATCCGAGTTCCTCTTACCCACTTCGCTGAAACTGGATGCGCCCACCGATATCGTGATTGGCCGCATAAGCTATCCCAAGGGGCAGGAGATGACCTTTCCTTTTGCGCCCGACGAAAAGCTGAGCGTCTACAGTGGAACATTTGGGGTTTCCGTGCTGGTGCGGCCTTTGCACACCGTGCTGCCGACCAAATACATGATTCACGGGCAACTCCGGTATCAGGCTTGCGACAAGGCTGCCTGTTATCCCCCCAAGACTTTGCCCGTAAAATTTGAAGTGAGAGTCACCAAGGCCCCGCGGCCCGCGCGCCGCAATCCTGCCCAAAGTCCGCACGTGCACCGCTAAGCCGAAGTCTGTACACCGCTGCAACTCTCAGGGATAAGCGTTAGTTCCCCACAAAGCGGATATAGAGGTCGCGGTCGGCCTGACATCTCTCGGCCATCTGTTTTACTTTTTGCCAGGCCTCTTTTTGAGATTCATCGCGGGCGCGATCGCGTACGCGTTCCCATTCCTCGAGAAAGGTGCCCATCTGCTGGTGATTAAAAACGGTGTTGCCGTAGGGGTCGATCCCGCGCAACAGAGGAAAATCGGCTTCATCTCGGGACGGGATCACCTCGTGCAAGATCACCCACTCACCCTGCTCACCCAATTCATCCTCGAGTTTCACTACGACAGACATATTCTCGCCCCTAAGCCTTGGGAGAAATGTAACACGGTCTGAGTCAACTAAGAATACGGAGCTCGACCGCGTGCGACATCCAACTGCTTCGAACTGGTTCGCTAGTTCTACTTTCCTATGCAGAAGGTGCTGAAGATCAGGTTCAGAATGTCGTCCGTGGTGGTAGCGCCCGTGATGTCGTCCAGGGGGCGCAAGGCGCTATAAAGATCGAGAAGCAGCATTTCATGGGGAACGCGGTTGTGCACGGCTTCGACTGCGCGATGCAAGCCGCTCAGCGAATCGCGTACAAGGCTCTGGTGCCGCACGTTAGTCAGGAACCCCGTTTCCGCGCGGCCCAGTGAATCCCCTCCGATCTGCCGCAAAATTAGAGAGCGCAACTCGGGCATTCCTTCGCCCGACAGAGCCGACGTGCGCACGAGGGCCACGTCCGAAGTAGGAGGCGAGAACCGAGAAGGCCCCAGATCGCTCTTGTTCGCCACAACCACCGAAGGCCGTCCAGCCACTTGCGCCAGCAGTTCGCGATCCTCGTCGCTTGGGGGCTGAGACGAGTCCACTACAACCACAACCATGTCCGCGTCGGCGAGTGCTTCCATCGATTTGCGGATACCAATACTTTCGGCTTCGTCCAACGCACGGCGGATCCCAGCTGTGTCCACAAGCTTTACAGGGATACCCTCGAGTGAAACCGTTTCGCTCACCAGATCGCGCGTGGTTCCTGGCGTGGAGGTGACAATAGCGCGCTCCCGCTCGACCAGGCGATTGAACAGGCTGGACTTTCCGACATTCGGCCGGCCGACTATGGCAAGCGTGAATCCTTCATGAACGACTTTCCCGTAGGCGAACGTGCCCGCCAATTGCTCTAGCGGGGCCCGGACTTCGCCTATGTGTTTGAGAATTTGCTCGGCGGGGAGCACGGACACATCATCTTCCGCGAAGTCTATGCCCGCCTCGAGCAGCGCAATCAATTCGACCAGTTTCTGCTTGATAGGCTGCAGCCGTTTGGAGAGAGCGCCTTCGAGTTGCTGGGCTGCCACCTTTGCCTGAAATAACGTTTGCGATTCGATGAGGTCACGAACCGCTTCCGCCTGGGTCAGGTCGATGCGGCCATTCAAGAACGCTCGCATGGTGAATTCGCCCGGCTCGGCAAGGCGGGCGCCGCGATCGAGCGCAAGTTCCAGGATGTGGCGTAGCACGACCGGCGAACCATGCGCCGAAATCTCGACTATGTCATCCGTCGTGTAGGAATGTGGCTTCTGAAAGTAGGTGACCACCACCTCATCAATGCGGTCACTGGCCTTTTGGTCCGCAGAACTGCCACTCGCCAAAAAATTTCCCTCAGGCTCGATCAATTCTCCGAACAGGGCGCGCCCCGGTTCGAGCGGATGATTCAGCCGCAGCATCGGCGCGGCAATGGCGCGGGCCTCAGGCCCGGCAAGGCGCACAACGCCCAAGCCGCCTCGTCCCGCAGGTGTGGCGATTGCGACGATGGTGTCGTCCAGGTTCACACCAACAGTTTCGAGTTTTCTGGGCAGAACTTGCAAGCGGAGAGGAACCGCGGGTGTCTGTTTTCAGAACACTGTCCATAAGTTCGTACACCGTGACCAGGAAAGCTGACGCGCAGGCGCAAACTTTGGGGGTTGCACTTCTGTCTGTCTGGCATTCCACGTGCCGGTGCTAGACTGCAACCGTTCGCGCCTACATGACAATCGCTGTCGACAAACAAGCATAGGACTGTCCGACCGATGCAAGACGTCCTTGAGCAGCTAATACCCGCCCGTCGTAGAGCGTCGTGTTACACGGCCTGTGCGCGAGTCGCGGCTTTGCTCTCTCTTCTATGGCTGTTTGCGGGCGCTGCGACATCACAGATATCTCCCGGACCGCTTTCCCGAGCGCATAAAACTCTGGACAGCGCGGTAAATTGCACCTCCTGTCACAAACTCGGCGCCGTGCGCACGCTGAAGTGCCTCGAGTGTCACAACGAGATCGCCTCCCGGTTACGGGCTGGACGTGGGCTGCACGCCTCGTATGAACTGAAAGCCGACTCCAGCCAGGAATGCGCCCGGTGCCATTCCGAGCACAACGGCGTCGACTTCCCGATTGTTAAGTGGACTCCAACACCGGCGGAATTCGACCACAGCAAGACTGGGTATACCCTGGCGGGTAAACACGCCGGACTGCAGTGCAACCGCTGCCACACCCCGGAGCACATCGCCCGGACCGAAATGTTCTCCATCCAGGTCCGCGACAAGAACCGCACCTTCCTTGGAGTCGACCGTAATTGCGTGAACTGCCACAAGGACGAACACAACGGGCGGCTCGGGCAGAACTGCCAGCAGTGCCATAATTTTGAGGACTGGAAAAATACTTCACAGTTCGATCACGGCAAGACACGGTATCCGCTGACTGGCCTGCACGCCAACGTCAATTGCCAGAAGTGCCACACGCCCGGTACGGACAACAAGCCACGATGGACTGGACTCGCATTCGGCGCCTGCTCGGATTGTCACTCTGATCCGCATCACGGCAGCTTTGCGCCGCAAGGTTGCCAGTCATGCCATAACACGGGCGGATGGAAAAAGGTCTCCCTGCAGGCGGTAAGCCAGAAGTTCGATCACTCCAAAACCAAATACCCTCTGGAAGGCAAACATCAGGCAGTCGATTGTTTGCGCTGCCACACTGGCGGCGACTTTAAGAAACCCCTGGCATTCCAGAAATGCACGGACTGTCACCGGGACCAGCACAACGGACAGTTCATTAAGCGCGCTGACAAAGGAGAATGTTCTTCGTGCCACAGCGTTCAGGGTTTCAAGCCGACGACCTACGGCGTGAAGGAACATGCCAGCTCGGCGTACCCGCTGCTGCAAAAGCACGCCACAGTCGACTGCGCGAAGTGCCACATACCGAAGGGCAAGGACACACTCTACCGTCTTAAGTTTGGACAGTGCACGGACTGCCACAAAGACCAGCACGAGAGCCAGTTCGCCACCGCTCCCTACTTCAACCGATGCGAGCAATGTCACGATCTGAAAGGCTACCGCCCCTCCACGTTCAGCCTGGCGAAACATAAACAAACACGGTTCCAACTCACCGGCGGCCACATGGCAACACCCTGCGCGGATTGTCATAAGCCGGCGTCAGATCTCAAGGGAGAAGCGCGTGCCACGGCTGCACCGCAAGTGCGGAATACCGCGATTTATCACTTCGAAAACCGCTCCTGCACCGTTTGCCACCAGGACCCGCACAAGGGCCAGTTCAAGGACCGGATGCAGCAGACGGGGACCGGTTGCGAGACGTGTCACAACACTGATTCGTGGCGTGACCTGCGAAAGTTCGACCATTCCAGGACGTCGTTTCCGTTGCTGGGAGCGCACCGGGGAACGGCATGCATTGACTGCCACAAACCGCCAGACCTGGGAACGAAGTTAGTCAATGCGGATTTCAAGGCAGCGCCCACCAAGTGCGAGCAGTGTCACGAGAACATTCACGGGCCGCAATTCGCGAACGCCGCGAATATCACTCCTTGTGCCGATTGCCACAACAGCTTGCGATGGAAGCCATCACTGTTTGACCACGAACGGCGGACCACTTTTTCACTGAAAGGAGCGCACCAGAATGTGCGCTGCGCGGCTTGTCACAAGAACACACAGATGGTGAGCGGCAAATCTGTCCTGTTTTACAAGCCCACTCCGAAGGAATGCGCTGCCTGTCACGGGCCTGAAAAGCGCGCTGGGAGCTAGATTGCGCAGCCGCGCCGCCGCCTTTCAGGGGCGCGTATCCAGGCCGCGTTTTGTGCGGATTTCTGGACAACTGCGTGGGTTCATCAGTCAAAATTTTTGAACCGTAGAATCAACAGGTAAATTGTGCGGAATCCCGCCTGAAGAAGTTACTCACAAAAATATATACATCGCACGACAGAAATTTAGACAGCAGCGAATGTCCGCATGAACACGGCCTTGCGTAACGTGTTTGAAACGTGTCCTCCCGAGTAATCTTAGTGGCTAGAGAATTGCTGCAGCTAATTGAGATAACGAATCGCCACTCGTGCCCGAAAGACTGTCGTAACTTTTCTTCGCGTCCTTATCGAATTTCGACTGAGCAGTTGAATCGGGCTTAAAAGGGTGGGCAGATTGCTTTCGACCATTCTGATCAATCTGATTCTGATGTCGCTGGGCGTTCCTGCCGGCCAGGCACAGGTGTCAGCGCAGACCAGAAGTCCGCATGGACCGCTCAACATGGCTTGCACCAATTGCCACACCTCGCTGGGATGGAAACCGATTCGCGGCATGCCTGAGTTTGATCACAACCAGACACGCTTCCCGTTGCGCGGCATGCACCAGGGAGTGATGTGCACCCAGTGCCATACCAAGCCCGTGTTTTCCAACGTGGGCACCAAGTGCGCCGACTGCCACGCCGACATCCATCGCGCCAAGATGGGTGCACGATGCGAACAGTGTCACACGGTGAATGGCTGGAACGTATCTGTTAAAGCGATTCAGAACCACAACAATCGGTTCCCGCTGATGGGAGCCCACGCGACGCTGGACTGCACCGCGTGTCACAAAAATGGTGCTTTGAGCAACTTCACCACGATGTCGACCGAGTGCTACTCCTGCCACGCGCAGACGTTCCAGCGGACTACTGGTCCCAGCCACATGGCAACCGGCTTCAGCACCAGTTGCCAGCTGTGCCACACCATGAACACGTGGTTCGGCGCGAGCTTCGATCACCTGAAGTTCACCGGCTTCGCTTTGACCGGCATGCACGCCACGCTGGACTGCACCGCGTGCCACATCGGCGGCAAATATAAAGGCACGTCCGCCAATTGTGTGGGCTGCCACTTGCCCGATTACCAGAAGACTACAAATCCGAACCACGTTGCGGCGGGATTCCCGCAGAACTGCCAGCAGTGTCACTCGACTAACGCCTGGCAGCCGGCCAGCTTCGATCACAACCTGGTCGGCTTCCCGCTCACCGGCGCCCATGCCACGGTGCAGTGCAGCCAATGTCACGTGAATGGGAATTACAACCTGACGACCAAAACGTGCGTTTCATGTCACCTGAAGACTTACCAGAACACGACTAATCCCAACCACGTGCAGCAAGGCATCCCGCAGCAGTGCGAGGTCTGCCATAACACCACGTCATGGCTGACTGCGACCTTCAACCATGCTGCAACCGGATTCCCGCTGACCGGGTTTCACGCCACGGTGCAATGCGCTCAATGCCACGTCAACAACAACTACAACCTGACCAGTACCGCATGCGTGACCTGCCATTTGAAGGATTTCCAGGCAACCACCAGTCCGAATCACATCACCTCTGGATTCCCGCAGCAATGTGAGGTGTGCCACAACACGACTGCCTGGATTCCGTCCAGCTTCAATCACAACAACACGGCGTTCCCGCTCACCGGATTTCACACCAAGGTCCCGTGCGCCAGCTGTCACGTCAACAACAACTACACGACCGTGCCGACAGACTGCTATTCCTGCCACAAGCCTGACTACAACGGGACTACCAGCCCGAACCACATCGCCGCCGCGTTTCCGACTACGTGCGCCACCTGTCACAACACGACTGCCTGGATTCCGGCGAACTGGAACCATACCTTCTTCCCCGTGAACCACGGCAATGCGAATGGGGTATGCGCGACGTGCCACACCAATCCCAGTAACTACAAGATTTTTACGTGTACGAACTGTCACACGAAATCGGAGACTGATTCGAACCACCAGGGAGTGGGCGGATATGTCTACAACAGCATTAATTGCTACCAGTGCCACAAGGGGGGATAGGCCCACGAGCGCGCAACTGGCGTTTGAAAAAGATATTCATGGTAAGAGTGCAAGCAATTCTCCTCCTCTTGATGTTCGGCGCCGGCGCCCTGGCCCGAGCACAAGGCAACGCTCCCGGCGAAATCCGCCAGGTTGACATTACACGCGCTGCGAACGGTACCCAGGTAGAAGTCACGATCAGCGCGGCCGTCGATCCCAAGGTCATCATTGCGGAAAACCCGCCCCGCTTGGTTCTTGAATTCGCGAATACGCTTGCTGGCGCCAAGCAGCAGCACATCGCCTTTGGTCAGGACGGCATTAAGTCAGTGCGGGTCGGCTTAACCAGCCAAAACCCGCCCGTCAGCCGGGTCGTCATTGACCTGGACGCCGCCCGCCCCTATGGCCTGTCGAGAGATGGGAACAAGGTAACGCTGACCGTCTTGCCATCGGCGCTTGCCTCGACTTCAAGCGGCGGCAGCGGCGCGCCGGGCGCTGCGGGCGTTCCCTTGTTTGGCAGGCTACGTCGCCGCCGGAATCCGGTCGCTTCGGTATCGGTTGAAGTTTCACCTGCTCCGGTCCCTCCCCCAAGTACTTCGCGCCCGCCTCTGAAGTTTCCCGATTCACAGGAAGCCTCACAGGCGAATGCATCAGCACCTGCAGTCGCAGCGAGTCCGACGGCTGCGCACCCGAACTACGGTAGCCTGCAGCAGGGCACGGTGTTCCCGGGCATCGGGGCGCCGGGTACCGGAGTTGTGCCGCGGGCCGCGGGAGAAAATGCGGGCAACCAGCGCTCCGACAGCACTGGTGGCGCTGCTGCGGTGCCCGAGTCGGCCCGGGTAGGAGAGCCTCCCGCTACTATGCCGACTGCCACAGTGGCAATGGTGGTTACGCCGGCTGCCTCTGTATCAAAGCCAGTGCAGCAGGATGCAGTCTCCGGGACCGAAATCAAACAAGCGCCTGTTCACACTGCTGCGTCAGCGCAGCCAAACATTCAAACTCCGCCCCTATCCTCGCCAGCGCCGATTCAAGCACCCGCTGTGGCTGTCAGTGCTAGTCGGATGATTGCAGTGGCATCCCTGCAGCCGCCCGAGGCTGGTAAGCCTTCAGCCGCTGAGATTCAAAAGCCGGTCGCGGCTGCGCCGCTTGTGACCGCGCCACAACCGTCCAATCCAGTTTCGACGGCCGCGGTTGCGAGTGCTTCGAGTCCTTCTACGGTCGCTGCAGCCAGTACGCCTTCTAACTCCGATCGCGATGGAATGCTTCCGGTGCTGAGCTCGCGCCAGCCCAACGCTGACGTTCGCACCGCTTTCAAGGTGAAGTATGTAGCCGAGGGCGCTGCCTACCTCGACGCCGGACGAAGTTCCGGATTGATCGAGGGCATGAAGCTGGAAGTGCGCGACACGCAGCCATCCGCGCCGAAGATGGACACCGGAAATGAAGACGGACTCCAAACGGTGGCTGAACTGAAGGTGATCTCGATCGCCGAAACCTCCGCGGTCACCGAGATCATCCAGCCCAAGCGAGACGTGAAGCCGGGGGACTTGGCATATCTTTCGTCGGAAGACACACAGGCGCTGGTGGCCCAGCGTTCCCTGAGCGCGACGCGGAAGTACCCCACAGTAATTTCCTTCACCGAAGGAGACCCTCTCGAGGAAGAGGCTCGGGAAGAAGTTCCGCGCCCGCCGTTGCCGGAAGTCAATCGTGCGCGCGGCCGCGTTGGCGTCGACTACTCGGGCATTTTCAGCCATGGCGCGGTCGGCTCTACGAGTTCCAATATTGGCATGGTTGTCCGCACCGATATCAGCCGCATCGGCGGGAGCTACTGGAACATGAGTGGCTACTGGCGCGGCCGCTTTACAAAAAACTCGTCTTCCACCACCCCTACCCTGCAGGACCTCATCAACCGCACGTATCACCTCGCGCTCACTTACGACAACCCGCAATCGCGCTGGGTTGCAGGCGTAGGGCGTCTTTACCTGCCGTGGGCCACGAGTCTCGACACCATTGATGGCGGCTACTTCGGCCGGCGCGTGGGAACCGGAATGACTGTCGGCTTGTTCGCCGGCTCCACCCCAGACCCGACCTCATGGAGCTATGCGCCCGACCAGCAGATGGGGGGGATGTTCGTCAACTTCGAAGGCGGGAGCTTCGACAATTTTCGATACACCAGCACGTCCGGGACGGGCGTGCAGATGCTGAAGTGGAAAATCAACCGCCCCTTCCTGTTCTTCGAAAACGGATTGTTCTACAAGCGAATTTTTTCGATCTACAGCGCAGTGCAGGCGGACCGGCCGGCCAGCAATCCGGCGGTCACGTCCCCCGGAGCCGGTGTCAGCCGTGCGTTCACCACACTGCGAATCCAGCCCATCGAGCGCTTCGAGTTTGACGTGAACCACACCTACTCCCGTGACGTGCCGAATTTCGATCCGCAGCTGATCGGGACCGGGCTGCTGGACAAATATTTGTTCCAGGGATTCAGTGCCGGGCCGCGCATCGAAGTCCTGAAGAAGATCTGGGTGTATGCCACGCTCGGCAAAAGCAGCCGATCGGGCGAGGCCAAGTCGTCCTTAAACCAGCTTTACGGGATCACGTTCGGCGAGTTGCCTTACAAGTTTCGCGCGGACCTGCGCTACTCACGGTTCAATAGCTCTTACGGCAATGGAGATTACAAGGCGTTTTCGTTATCGCGCAATTTCCGTGACAACTTCCGCTGGGAATTGCTGGCCGGGCAGCAGGCATATACGTCGACGCTCGCGACCAGCAACAAGTCGCATTTCGTGAATGCCAATCTCGAAGCGCCGATTGGCCCACATTATTTCCTACAAGGCGGTTGGACCTGGAACCGCGGCGGCACCATGAATTACGACCAGTGGTTCACCACGTTCGGGTATCGCTTCGACTCCTGGCACCGGGGGGAAAAAAAGGAAAACTATTGTCCTATGTCGTCCCTCCGGGACTTATTGGTCCGGCATGATCCCAGCCCTGAAGCGCTGGGCTAAGTTATTCCGCCCCCGCGTGGCAGGTCGGTTTGTCCCCCTCGCGGCGTTCGCGCTCACGCTGATGTGCGGAATCACACCTGGCCGGGTTAGCGCCCAAGACAAGCCCTTGGACGACGTGCTGGCCCGCACCAGCAAACAGGTGGCTGAATTCGTTGAGCAGTTTTCGGAAGTTAAATGCACTGAGCACGTGACGCAGGAGAAGTTTGGAAAAGAGGAAAAGCCGGAACGCAGGGCGGAATCAACCTTCGACTATCTGGTCATCCTGACCAATACCGGCGGTGAGCTCAGCCTCGACGAGTCGCGTCTGGCGATGCAAGAGCCGGCCGCGGCAAAGAAGAACCAGAATGCGCCCTTGCTGATCAGCAACGGCTTCGCCACGCTGTTTCTTATCTTTCATCCTTATTATGCCGGGAGCTTCCAGTTCGCATCGCTGGGCAGTGAGACGATCGCCGGCAAACAGCTTCTGAAGCTCCATTTCGACCACATTCCAAACACCAAGTCAGTTGCGGCGCTCGCGGTACGAGGACGCGAATATCCTCTCGAACTCTCTGGAACGGCATGGATAGATCCCGCAACCGGATTGATTGCGAAAATCAATGCCGGCATCGATCGCGGGGTGGAGGACATCGGAATGAAGAGCCTGCGGTCCGAAGTTGAATATGGTCCTGTGCGGTTCGGCAAGGAGCTAAGCACGTATTGGTTTCCGCAGGAGGCTGTGGTGGAAGTGCAAACACCACGGCAGCATTGGCGTAATACCCACAAATTTTCTGACTACAAGCGATTCTCGGTCAGCACAGAGGAGCAGGTCGCAAACAAATGAGCACAGCCATCGCTTCGGCGCACGCTATCCCGGCAGTCCGCAACGGCGAACGAGCGCACCGCATACGCCTGGTTACCGGCTATGTGATCGCGATCCTTCTTTTAGTCGCGCTTGCGGTGTACGGGTGGGACTACTACACGCTGGATATTGTCCAGCGGCCTTTTTCTCCAAAACACCATCTTTTGAAGCCCAGTGGCGTCATCGGACTGAAGCTCGGGTTCCTGGGATTGGCCATATTCTTTTCAATCTTTCTATACCCGATTCGCAAGCACTGGCCCTGGCTGATGCGGCTGGGCAGCACGCGGCATTGGCTCGACATCCACGTTTTGCTAGGCCTCTCCGCGCCATTCATCATTTCTTTTCACTCATCGTTCAAATTCCAGGGCTTCGCCGGAATTGCGTTCTGGATAATGGCAGCCGTATCTGCCAGCGGGGTGGTGGGCCGGTATCTCTATTCTCAGATCCCGCGGCGAGTCAATGCCGCCGAATTGACCCGCAAGGAAATGCAGGACCTGCAGGCCCAGATGTCTGCCGAGTTGTCTCAGCAGCGATTGCTCCCGCAAGCTGATTTGCGGGAAATGCTGCGGCTCCCGAGACCTGAAACGGTGGAACGCATGCCCATCGCGATTGCGATTGTCTACATGATGCTGCTCGACCTGGCACGCATCTTCCGAGTAGCCAAGGTACGCCGTCACGCGCTGCGCGGAGGCGAATACCTCACCACGTTTTTCGGATTGTTTCGCACCCGAAACGGCGCGCTGGAGCGCGCTATTGATGTCGCTTCCAGCGAAGCCGCGCTATCGAAACGCATCCTGTTCCTGTCACGATCGGAAAAGGTATTTAACCTCTGGCACGTGGTCCACAAGCCTTTCAGCTACACATTCGCCGTTCTGGCTCTCATTCATATCGTAGTGGTGATGATGATGGGGTACATGTCATAGCCATGGACACACTCATCGCCCTCGCCATCACCGCACTGCTCACCGCCTTCTTTCTCCGCGGCTACCTGAAGAGTCTGCGAACCAGAGACGCGCGAGCGCGAGCCGCTGCGGAAAAAGGCAAAACGTTTTCCGAGGGCCCGAAGTCGCAGCACCCCCACATCGACAATGCGCAATGCATCGGCTGCGCTACATGCACGACAGTGTGTCCTGAGGGAGATGTTTTGGCCATGCTCGGGGGCAAAGCGGCTATCGTGAATGGATACAAATGCATTGGGCACGGACTCTGCGCGGACGCATGTCCCGTGGGCGCCATCACCATGGTCATGGCGAGTCCGAGCATGGGCGCCGACATGCCGTTCATGACTCCGGAACATGAAACCAGCATTCCCAACCTCTTTATTGCCGGAGAACTGGGCGGCCTGGCCCTGATCAAGAACGCCGTGAATCATGGACGTGACTGTGTCGACACCATTGCGGCTCGCCTTGGCGGCGGTCCTCCTGCTTCCGCTGACACCTTCGACGTTTTGGTCGTGGGCGCCGGACCTGCAGGGATAAGCGCTTCGCTGCGCGCCATCGAACACAAGCTGAAGTACATTACGCTCGAGCAGGACGAGGTCGGCGGAACCGTAGCCAAGTATCCGAAGCAGAAGCTGGTGATGACTAGTCCCGTGCAGTTTCCCACCTACGGAAAATTCAAAAAGACGGAGCTGTCGAAAGAGAACCTGCTGGCGTTCTGGGACATGGTTCTGAACCGCGCCGACTTCAATGTCCGGACCGGTGAAAAGGTGGACGACATCAAGAAAGAGGCCGATGGAATTTTCACGGTCGTCACCGCGAATAACCGCTATCGCACCCGGTCGGTAATTCTCGCCCTCGGCAGAACCGGCACCCCGCGCAAACTTGGCGTCAAAGGAGAAGAACTGCCCAAAGTCATGTACCGCCTGATCGAAGCCGACCACTACGTGAACAAGCGCATTCTCGTGGTGGGCGGTGGGGACAGCGCCGTCGAAGCCGCTATGGGACTCGCCAATCAAATCGGCAATCAGGTCACAATGTCATACCGCAAGGAACAATTCAGCCGCATCAAGGAAAGGAACTCAAAGCGCATTGACGAGTGCATGCGCAGCGGCAAGATCAAAGTGTTGTTCAACTCAGCTCCGGTCGAGATCAAACCCGAGTCGGTCATCCTGGAAGTAAACGGGGCCAAGGAAGAGATTCCCAATGACTTTGTCTGGGTATTCGCCGGAGGCACGCCACCTTACGATTTCTTGAAGAAGATCGGCCTGCAATTCGGCATGAGGGACATTACCGCTGAGGCAAGCAAAGAGGTCAAGCAGGCACAACTGGTAAAAGCGCAGTTTGCCAACGCTTAGGAATTCTCAGGGTTCCGTATCGCAATCAATTGCGAGAAACAAATCAACCCCTGGAACCCGCGCCCGATGATCTAGGCCGCAAGTGGGCCAACCACAGACGTTTCGATTTACTCCCAAGCTGCCCCAGAGCTTGTTGTCATCCCGAGCGGAGCGAGGGACCTAGGTTTTTCTCGACGTCGCGATAAGGCCGGCAGGAACCCGGATCCCTCGCTCCGCTCGGGATGACATCCGTTACTTTGTTTTGCATGACGACCTGATTTCCACCGTCCCTCTCGGCATTTCTCCCATCTATACCCAAAATCGTGTGCTATCATGCGCGGCACTTCGTGACCGCGATCATGCCCTACAGCCGTCTCCTGCAAAACAATAAATGGGCACAATGGCTCTGTCTCGCCTGCGCCTTGGCAGTTCCGAGCTTTGCCCAAACTCGAAACCCGTTTGCCGGAAGCGCTAAGGCGGCGAAAGCCGGCGAATACGAGTTCCGTATCAACTGCGCTCTCTGCCATGGCCTCGGCGCCCGCGGTGGCGGACGTGGTCCCGATCTCACTGTCGCCCATAAGCGCCATGGAAATTCAGACGCGGAGTTGTTCCAGATCGTCAGCAGCGGTATTCCGGGCACCGTCATGCCGGCCAATGGAACAAACGGACAGGGTGTCGGGATGACCGAGGAAGAAATTTGGGAAATCATTACATATATCCGCAGCATTGAGGTGAAGGCGCCGGCAAAGCCGATCGGCAACGCCGCTCACGGAAAGGAACTGTTCTATGGCGACGCGAACTGTTCCTCATGTCACATGGTGGGCGGCAAAGGCGGCCACATCGGCCCAGACCTGAGCAACGTGGGAAGCACCAGAAGGGTCGACGCCCTGATTGAGGCAATCCGAAAACCCAGCCAGCGGCTCGCCTGGGGCTTAACCGAGCCGACGAAAGAATTCCCCCAGGAATACGAAACCGTAACTGTGGTCACGGCCAAGGGCGAGCAGATCAAAGGCGTAACCCTGAACGAGGATAGCTTCACGATTCAAATGATGGACACCTCTGAAACAATCCACTTCTTCGACAAAGATGAATTGAGGTCCATAACGAAGTCCCGGCATTCGCTCATGCCTTCTTACAGTCCAAGCCTCCTAAGTGACGCGGACATGCACGACGTGATCGCCTACCTGATCAGCGTGGCTGCGAAATGAGCCGCTCGCGCGCAACAACAGTGATGTTCCTGCTGGTTACGGCGGTGTTCGCGGCGGAAGCGCGTTTGCCAGTCTCGTTCGAGAGGCTGCTGAACGCCGCGAAGGAGCCGCAGAACTGGCTCATGTATTCGGGAGATTACGCCGGCCGCCGTTATAGCGGACTGGATCAGGTCAACGCGGCAAATGCCAGGACGCTGGTGGTGAAGTGGGTCTACCAGACGGGCGCAACCGGCAAGTTCGAAACCACGCCGCTGGTCGCCGATGGCATCCTGTACGCTACTGGGCCCGACGACCGCGCATTCGCTCTGGATGCCCGCACGGGGCGGCCGATCTGGTTATTTCAACACCAGTTGCCCGGAGACATTCGGCCTTGCTGCGGGCGAGTGAACCGCGGCGTTGCGATATTGGGAGACAAGGTATTTCTCGCTACGCTCGACGCGCGCGTCATAGCACTGGACGCGAAGACCGGCAACACTGTGTGGGATGTTGCAGCTGTCGATTACACCAAAGGCTACAGCTTCACCCTGGCTCCGCTGGCCATAAAGAATTCCGCCATTGTCGGGGTCTCGGGCGGCGAGTATGGAATTCGTGGCTTCATTGACGCGTACGATGCCGATACTGGCAAGCGCAAATGGCGGTTCTATACAACACCCGGACCGGGCGAGCCCGGGCACGACACTTGGGAAGGTGATTCCTGGAAGATCGGAGGCGCGCCGGCCTGGATCACCGGTGTGTACGATCAGGAGACGAATCAACTGTTCTGGCCCACAGGGAATCCTTCGCCAAGTAATCGTGGGGAAGGCCGCGCCGGTGACAATCTTTACAGCAACACTCTTCTGTCACTCAATCCAGACACGGGAAAGCTGAACTGGCATTTCCAATTTACCAGGCACGATGAACACGACTGGGATGCGACGCAAGTTCCGATTCTGATCAACTCCGGCGACAAGCACCTGATCGCGCAAGCTAATCGAAACGGTTTCTTTTATGTGCTGGATCGCGGCACGCACAAACTCGTGTCCGCAAGCCCGTATGCCAGGATTACCTGGAGCGACAGCAAGGATGCCGAGGGCCGTCCCGCCGCCAAGCCGGGAAGTTCGCCGACTCCCAACGGTCACACCGTGTGTCCGGGCGCGCTTGGCGCGACCAACTGGATGTCGCCCAGCTTCGATTCGCAAACGGGGCTCTTTTACGTGACGGCCCGCGACCAGTGCGACATCTTCAGCACCGCGCCGCAGCCTTACGAGGCCGGGCATGCCTATTTCGGAAGCGCCTATTTCCCTTCCGACGAAGCCGAGCCCTATTCGGGGGCTTTGCGTGCCATTGACCCTGCCACGGGCCAAATGAAATGGGAATTCCAGCATCCCTCTCCGACCTGGTCTGGCGTGTTATCCACCGCCGGAGGGCTCGTGTTCACAGGTGACGCCGAAGGAAATTTTATTGCTCTCGATGCGGCCAGCGGAAAGGCCCTATGGCACTTCCAAATGGGAGGAGCAGTTTACGCGTCGCCAATGGCCTACGCGGTGAATGGCAAAGAGTACATCGTTATTGCCGCGGGAAGTTCGCTGTTCGCCTTCGGGCTTCCCTGACCTTCAGGAAGCGCCTGCGGTGGCGCTCGTCGCGCGAGTAGGTTGAGCGTTCTTAACGGCGTACAGCCGACGATCAGCGGCAGCGAGCAACTGCTCCGCATTCTCACCGTCGGCGGGATAGCAGCTTTGGCCGACGCTCAGCGACACCAATGCTTCGCCGCAGATGGTCTTTGCCACACCGGTTGCCAAGTCTTCCAAGCGCCGCACCATGCGAGTCGAGTCTTGGTCAGCCAGGCGAGGCGCGACCACCACGAATTCGTCGCCTCCCATTCTCGCCGCGTAGTCGTATTGGCGACATGAATCCTTCAGTGCCGTCGCGAAGGTCTGCAGCAGTATGTCCCCCTTGCTGTGGCCTAAGGAGTCATTCACACGCTTTAAGCCTTTCAGGTCGCAAACAAACACGGTGAGCGGGACCTTCTCTCGCTGGCATCGAGCAACTTCGCGATCCAGGTGCAGGAACAAAGATCGCGCACTGGGAAGGCCGGTCAGGTGATCTATGTTCGCCGAATCCTCCGCGAGCTTGTACTTAAGCGCGTTCTCGATTGCGAATCCCGCCTTTGAGGCAATAGCCAGGAGAATGCGGAGATGGTCCTTGGTGAAGCTGTCCTGCTGCGCGCGATACAGCGCGAGCACCGCCACCACGCCGGACGCTCCTTCCAGAGGTACGGCGAGCGCGGAACGCAGCGTGCTGTACTTGGTTGGGTCGTTCATGTAGCCAGGCTCTACCGAAGGATTGCCGTTCAGGATTGGTTTCCGGTTGTGCGCCACCCAGCCGGAAAGCCCCTCTCCGACCGGAATCTTCAAGGACGAAAACAGGCGATAGTTGTCCCCGCTGGCGTACTCGGACACCAACAGGTCGCCTCTCACCACGTAAACTGCCATTGATTCATGCGGCACCAGGCGCTTCAGGCGGACGGAAAGCATGGACAACGTGTCATCCAGGCAAAGCGACGTGCCCAGTTCATGGCTAAGCTCAAACAGGACTTGACCCTCCTGCCGTGCGGCCGCAATCGAAGAGACGTAATCCTGCTTGGCTTCACGCTGCTGAGTGGCAGGCTTCTCGGATTCTTCAAAACCGGCCGCTGGGGCGAGGCCGCGTTCGACTTTCACTTCGGTCGACAACTTTGGCGCGGTCTTTACTGGCTCCGCCTTTGCCATCTGCTCCAGTTCCACGTAGCGGCGCTGGAGGATTTCGACAACGCGTGGATCGAAGCTCTTGCCGGCATCAGCCACGACTCGTGCCATGGCTTCGTCCAATGGCAAAGCGCGCCGATACTGGCGATCCGAGGCCAGTGCATCCAGACAATCCACCGCTGCGAGGATCCGGGCGCCTATCGGAATAGCCTCACCCTTCAGGCCATCGGGATAGCCGCTGCCGTCCCATTTTTCGTGATGAGAGTGAACAATCGGCACCACGGGATACGGGAAATCCACCTGTTCGAGAATCTCAGCGCCGACAATCGGGTGCATCTTCATCTTTTCGAATTCTTCTGGAGTCAGCTTTCCCGGTTTCGAAATGATGTGCTCGGGCACGGCCAGCTTTCCGATGTCATGCAATACCGCAGCGGCACGTAGCGCTTCGGTTTCGTCCTCGCTCAAGCGGAGTTCTTTGGCCAGCTCCATGGCGTAGACCTGGACCCGCTGCAGGTGATCGTGGGTGGTGTGGTCCTTGGCTTCGATTGCCAGGGCAAGCGCTTCGATGGTGCGCAGGTGAATTCTCGAAACCTGCTCCGCGTGGCGCTTCTCGTTTTCCAGCTTTCCTAGATACAGCCGGTAGGAGCGGTACATGAGATACACCGGCGGGAAAACCAGCAGAGACGACTGCCAGCCGATGTGCCGGTTTAGAAAACTCACCAGCCCGGTAACGGCTGCTCCCGCGACGTAATAAGGAAATGACCAGAAATATCCGTCGGACCAGATTTTCAGGATTGGCTTGCCCTCAGTGAGCCGGACGATGACAGCCACCGCAAGTGTGTTAAAGGCAAAGTACGCGATCGCTACCACCAGCAATGCAAGGGGTCCGGTTCCGTGGAGCACGTGGGCAGTGACCAGCCTGTAGACGCTCCACGCGACAGCAGTGCCAACCGAAAACTGTGAAGCGTTAAAAATGACGTGGACCGGTTTCAGGTTTTTCGAAGAACCCCAGCGCGATTGGACAAAAACCTCAGCCACCCCGAGCAGCAATGTCTCGCCGAAACTCAGCTCCAGCACCCCAAGGAGGATGAACAGGAAATTGACCGACATCGTGCCGTTAACGCCCGGCAACTTGATTTTCAAAAAGGAAGCGGCGATGGCGAGTGCCAGATAACAAACAAATTTAATAGGGTCGGCGGACTGCCAATGGCTGAAACCCGCGGCGAAGCAGCCCAGGGCGAGTGCCGATAGGCCGGCAACATAGAGCTTCGCGCCAAGTTGGCCGCTGGACGTCATGTCAGCATTTTGCTGGAAGAGAGGCCTGCTGTCGGCCCAAAAAGGAACCGATAGGTTACTAAGGTTTTCCTCGTAACCTGATGATGTAGCTGGAGTTCCTTCGACATCCCCCAGATCTTTAGGTTGCCTGGACAATCTGTCGGCTGGCGACCCAAATTGGGCGGACAATCTGTCCCGTTCTTCCGCCCTAACCGCACGTAAGTTGTTGAGTACAAACCAACGGGCAGTACGGCAGTACTGTTGCAATCCTCAACGGCACTCCCGCCAGGTGTGTGGTCGGTTGCCGCTTAACTGGAGCTGTTTCACGATGAAGAAGATCTTAATCGTATTTCTGCTGGCTGCTGTGACGCTGGTACATGCCGATGTATCCAAACTGTCACCCGATCTCCAGAATTACTCCGGTTCGCAGGCCAGGGTTATCGTGCAATATAGCCAGCCGCCTAGCCTGCTTGATCTTCGAAGTTTACTGGGCCTCGTAAACTCGATCGTCAATGCACTGCCGCTCGTAAACGCGGTAGTAGCCGATCTGCCCATCGCCAATATTCTCTCGCTGTCGGACCAGGCCAACGTGAAGTACATAAGTCTGGATCGGCCGCTAAGCCCGACTCTCAGCAATGCAGCCCCCGCCGTCAATGCTTTTTCAGCCTGGCAGTCCGGCTACACGGGCGCCGGCGTCGGCGTTGCTGTGATTGATAGTGGAATTAACAGTCATCCGGATTTGAACGGTGGCTTCTTGGGCACGTCGCGCGTTGTATACAGCCAAAGCTTCGTCCCCGGAACCTGGAGTACGGCGGACCAATACGGTCACGGAACTCACATTGCGGGATTAATTGCCGGAAATGGCGCAAGTTCGAAAGGCTGGAAGTATCTGCGCTCCTTCCAGGGCATCGCGCCAAAAGCTAACCTGATCAATTTGCGCGTGCTGGACCAGAACGGCATGGGAAGTGACAGCGCCGTGATTGCCGCCATCAGCCAGGCGATTGCGCTGAAGGGTTTTTACAACATCCGGGTAATGAATCTCTCGTTAGGACGGCCGGTATACGAAACTTACAAGCTTGATCCGGTATGTCAGGCGGTCGAGGCAGCTTGGAAGAACGGCATCGTGGTGGTTGTCGCTGCAGGAAACAATGGGCGTTATCTGCCGACCAATGGCTATGCCACCATCACGTCTCCAGGCAATGATCCCTATGTGATCACCGTGGGCGCGATGAAGCCGATGGGAACGCCGACCCGCAATGACGACCAAATCGCGAGCTACAGCTCAAAAGGTCCGACGGCGCTTGATCACTTCGTAAAGCCAGACGTCGTTGCTCCGGGCAACTTGCTGGTATCCCTCGAAGCGCAAGGGACCCTGTACAACCAATATCCCGGCAACCGCGTTCCGTACAGCTACTACGTGATGGGCGGCAGCAGTTTGCCGTCGAGCTCATACTTCAGCTTGAGCGGAACTAGCATGGCGGCCGGCGTGGTAAGCGGCGCCGTGGCGGATCTGCTGCAAAAAAGTCCCTCGCTGAATCCAGATCAGGTGAAGGCGCGGCTGATGAAGACTGCGTGGAAGTCATTTCCCGCCAGCAGCAGCGTAAGTGATCCGGCCACCGGAATAACCTATACTTCGCAATACGACTTGTTCACCGTAGGCGCCGGCTACCTGGATGTGGACGCTGCTCTGAGCAGCACCGACGTGGCCGCCGGGACGGCGATGTCTCCGGCTGCGGTCTTCGATTTCAGTTCGGGGCAGACATTCTTAACCAGCGACCCTTCGGCGGTGTGGAACACGTCCTCCACCTGGTCTAATTCGGCCGTCTGGGGGAATTCTCAGTTCCTCGTTTCGTCATCGGGCACGTCGGGCAGCAATGCCATGTGGGGCAGCAATGCCATGTGGGGCTCGAGCACCTCAGATGGGTTCAGCACTGTCTGGTCCGATAACGCGATGTGGGGCAGCAACGCCATGTGGGGTAGCAATGCGATGTGGGGCAGCAATTCGTCCGGAGGAGAGCAGTAAGTATTTCTTCAGGTCGCCGGCCCGGTTTGCTACGAGTACGAGCAACGTGGGGGCACCTTCTGGAAGAGTTGCGAGAACGAACCGCTGGCCGTTTGTAGTGGCTTTACGGAATACCAAGTGGCGCCGTATAGCCGGTCGGAACAGCGGACGCACATGCCCTAGTTCAAAGTCTGCGCCCGGTGGTGTTCACCTCCGCAACCTAGAGACCTCAGTTCCGATGTAGTAGATCTCCTTGCTGTGCCCTCGCCAGACGGGATAAGCCCCTCCCAGCTTCCGCCTCGCGATCGGTAGGCAGATTACCCACCCAACGGTATTCCCACTTAAAAACTGTTTTGAAGTGGGAACAGTTTCAATTTGAAACCCCAAAAATACCTGCATCGGTCACCGATTTTGCCAGCAACGGTCACAGATGATGTCAACGACTGACAAAACGCTTCCCTCGCAACTAACGTCCCAGGCGGCAATTGTGACCGTTCGGATACTTCGCTGGTTGTGAAAACCACTTAACTAGTCCGCCACAAGAGTGACGAAAGGAGGAAATATGAAGAAAGTCATTCTTGCATGCTTAGGTGTGGCGCTGACCCTTGTGCTAGCCGCGCCCGCTGCTGTTGCTCAAGGCGCTCTCGGCACGAGTAGTGCTGATGTCATGATCAATGTTCAACCCAACGCGTCTCTTACCTGGATCTTGCCTTCGGCCACTTACTATACCGCTTCGCTTGCAACCGGAGGCGTCGGATTGCGCAGCCAGAGGAATGGAGCAATCACGATCAGCGGCGTCACCACGCCGATGCAAGCAGCCTATGTTTATTGGGCCGTTATCACATCAACGACAACAATTCCGACGCCCGTGAAGGGGCTAACCGTTACGCGGCTATGGCCGATCGTCACCGGTGTGCCTGCGAGTCAAGCCGTCGTCGGTACGCTCGTGGGCAAGGGCGCGTCCCCTTGCTGGTCAGGTGCGCAAATACTGGTATACCGGGCCGCACTTTCCACCAGCACAGTCGCGCTGGGAAATGGCGTATACAAAGTGCAACTGAAACCCGGCGCTTCTGGCCGAACCGATGGCGCAGATCCTTGGGCTTCGACCACCACATTCCCCCTCTTTGAAGGCGCGTCCCTGGCCTTCATTGGAACGGGCAATGGAACGGTCAAGGTGTTCGATCAATCGGTCAACGGATACTCTGCCTTGTCGGGGCAGACGTTCCAAACTTCTCTTGACTACTGGCTGTACCTCTCCAGCACCGTAACCGGCAAGACCATCTGGCACAACATCGGAGCCGATGGTCAAGTGGGGGCCTCCGTGGCCGACAGTGCTGCTTCCGTAGAAACCACCACAATCAATAGCGTTCTCCACGCTGGCCCCGGCGCGACCAATGCAGACAGCGATTGGAATGGTATGCGCGGAGCCCCCGTGCAGCAACTTTGGGACAACACGGCGCACGATGTAACGAGTCTTGCGACTGGACTCTATTACCTTATTATTGACTTCGAAGCGGCTAACGACTGCCTAACACCAGTTGCGAACCTGGTCGAATTTCGCTAGTCCATTTTCAAGAAGGTGGTCAATTCTAGGCCTTACAGTTCAGGGATCTCACAAGCGAACTGTATGCACGGCAATGATGGGGCGAGTTAGTCCGCAGTACGCTGGGACGTCGACTCGCCCCATCGTTTTGGCGCTGAGCATCCGGCGCAGTAGGACACCCTGTTGGGATTTGCAGCGCTAGCGATCTTGTCCCGCCGGCGTGTGGTTCAGCAACTCTGGCCACACCGGACGCGATTCGTCTACAGTAGCTGCGAATGAAACTCATCGCGGCAGTCATCATCGCTCTCCTCTCGAACACCGCGTTTGCCGGTCCCACTGATTCAGGCTTTGACACCAAGGCTGCCGAGCGGTTCGCCAGCCTGGCCCTGGCATGCGTTCACAAAGAGTATCCAAACCACATAAGCCATACCTTGAACAGCGATGCCGACGTGGCTCCGCCACGCACGCTGACGCCTGCGTTCTATGGTTGCTACGACTGGCATTCTTCCGTACACGGCCACTGGCTGCTGGTGCGGCTAGTCAGGACGTTTCCTGATGCGCCGTTTGTTCAGAATGCACGCGAAGCATTGCGGCAGAGCTTGACTGCGGAAAACCTCAAGCACGAGGCCGAGTATCTCAGAGGCAAAGGACGGGCGAGCTTCGAACGTCCGTACGGATTGGGTTGGTTCCTGCAACTGCTCGCAGAGCTCCGCGAATGGGATGATTCCCAGGCAAGGGAGATGGCTGCCAACCTGAATCCCTTGGAGCAGGTGGCGCTTGAACGACTGAACGACTGGTTGCCCAAGCTATCGAATCCCGTGCGAATTGGCGAGCACGACCAGACTGCCTTTGCTCTGGGACTCATGCTCGACTATGCCCGGGGCAGCAGGAATGAGAAGTTTGCAGAACTCGTCGTTTCGAAATCGCGGCACTTCTACCTGAACGACAAGAGCTGTCCGCTGACATACGAGCCGTCGGGCGAGGACTTCCTTTCGCCTTGCCTCGCTGAAGCCGACCTGATGCGGCGGGTGCTCTCGACCCGCGATTTTGCCGTGTGGCTGAGAACTTGCTTACCGCAGATTCCGTCGACGGGCGGGAACAGATGGTTGCAGCCCGTGGTATCGCCCGACCCAAGCGATCCAAAGCTGGCGCATCTGGACGGTCTCAATCTCAGCCGGGCGTGGATGCTGGAAGGAATCGCTGCGGGCTTGCCCAAAGGCGACAGTCGAGTCCGGTCGATCATGGCGGTTGCGGAGGCGCACAGGCGCGCCGGTTTGGCAGCCGTAACAGGCGAACATTACGAAGGCGGACACTGGCTGGGAAGCTTTGCGGTTTACCTCGTGACCCGACGCGGGATTTCGCTGCAGCAGTAACGTAGTAACGATAGCCGAGCGGGTGACGGACCTATCCTAGCTTGTCTAATTCTGCCTTGACGATTGCAAGCTGATGAGCTACGCGTACACGCTGAGCTTCACTGATGGCCCACAGTCCTGCGAATCGATGAATGGTTTCATAGGCGCGTAGCGCTTGCTGCTGCCTGCGATCTCTCTCACCTGCGTCGGCACTCCGGGCAGCGATCCGGACCAGCGTCAATGCCAATCCTGCCTCTGTCAACAAAAAGCCGAACGCGGTCTGCCTGAGTCGCTCCCGAATCGATTCGCTTCTTGAGACAACTGATGCTTGTTTGCTTACCGGTCTGCTGACAATATCTTGACAGTCCGTTGTCCGTTCAGAGCACGCCGCCTCACGTTGTGCGCATTGACGCAGCCAGCGGTCTACTTCTTCCTTGTACGCGAAAACTGGCGACTTTGGGCTTGCCGTTAACTTATGCACAGGAAGCTGTAAGTCCGCGTGCCATCGCTGCACCGTGCGCACGCCCCGGTCGAGGTACGCCGCAATTTCCTTCCAGGATGATAAGCGAGCATTCCTCGCCTCCCGTTCCGGCGCTACCCCCGAAACCGGTGGTAAGATTTGACCCACGGCCGTGATTGCACTCATGGTCGCAGTCATAAGCACTCCGACCGAAAACCAACGCGCTCCAGACTCAGGCGTATTTTGCTCATGTTGCAACACTAGCACTCGGTGGACGACACGGGTCACCTCTTTACGGTCTTCTATTCTGCACTTCTCACATGAATGCAATAAGCTTGCGATAAGGGTGCGTTTAAGGGCCACTCTTTTATCCCGAGCGAAGCGAAGCGGAGTCGAGAGATTAAGGCCACTCTGTCATCTCGAGCGGAGCGAGGGATCTAGATTTCCCCCGCATACCCATGAATGCCATGAACCCATTGTCATCCCGAGCGAAGCGAGGGATCTAGGTTTCCCCCGCATACCCATGAATGCCGTGAACCCATTGTCATCCCGAGCGGAGCGAAGCGGAGTGGACGGACTAAGGGCCACTCTGTCATCCTGAGCGGAGCGAGGGATCTAGCTTTTCCCCCGCATACCCATGAATGCCGTGAACCCATTGTCATCCCGAGCGAAGCGAAGCGGAGTCGAGGGACTAAGGGCCACTCTGTCATCCCGAGCGGAGCGAAGCGGAGTCGAGGGATCTTGGGTTTACCCTCCAGCACGCGAGCCGAGGATTGCTTTCAGCCGCTTGAGGTCTTCTTCCGTATCCACGCCAATCGTATCGTACGGCGTTTCGGCAACATAGATCGCGATCCCGTTTTCCAAAAACCTCAGTTGCTCCAGCCGCTCGCTGCGCTCCAGGGATGATTCAGGCAGGGAAACGAAGCGGTCGAGCGCGGGCTTGCGGTAGGCATACAGTCCCAGATGCTTGTAGTAACGCGCTTCTCGTCGGCCGTCCCGATCATGCGGAATGGTGGCGCGGGAAAAATACAATGCCCGCCCGTGCAGGTCTGTCACGACTTTCACCGCGTTAGGATTCTCGACATCCTCGGCCGCGGCTGGCGTTTTCAGAGTCCCAACCTCTGCGTCCTTCATAACTGCCAACAGCGTGCTGATATGTTCGGGACGGATAAGCGGCTCGTCGCCCTGCACATTCACATAAATGTCCGCGCTGATGGACTGGGTAATCTCGTGCACGCGCTCGGTGCCGCTCCGGTGGGCCGACGAGGTCAGCCGGGCATGCCACCCATTTCGCCGGCACACGTCCATGATTTCTTCCGAGTCGGTCGCGATAACCACGTCATCGAGCAGATCTGACTTGCGCACCGCCCGGTAAACGACTCCCACCAGCGGCACCCCGGCAACTTCTCGCAACGCTTTTCGCGGCAGCCGGGTAGATTCGAGCCGCGCCGGGATCACGGCGGTCGCTTTCATCGTCTGCTAGTGTTAATTTTTGCCAACCAGGTTTTCAAGCAGGATTAGCGCGCGCAACCCGCCGAGTAGCGCGTTTGACACCCCTCTGTGAGGACCTTAGAATCAAACAGTTGGCGCGGGACGCGGTTCGCCGCGCCTGCAAAGCCTCCCGAGAACGAGGCTGGTTTCAGCCTCCGTCTTCCCTCGTTAGCGCGCGCCGTGGCGGTGTAGCTCAGGTGGTTAGAGCGACGGTCTCATAATCCGTAGGTCGTTGGTTCGAGTCCAACCGCCGCCACCAGTCAAATCAACAACTTCGGAAGGAATTTCAGTTTCAGTCTCGCCGGCCAGTTGCGCCTGGGTTGCGTTTTGTTGCTGGCCCTCTTCAGCCTTTTCGTCGCTCTTTTCGGCCAGATCTAGCCGATCCACAAACGAGACGTTTGCTCCTGGGATCAGGTGCCCGTAAATGTCGACGGTGACCTGGATCGAACTGTGGCCCATCTGCTCTTTCACGTACACTATCGACGCCCCGCTCTGGATCAGCAGCGAGCCGAACGTGTGCCGGAGATCGTGAAGCCTGATCTTCCGAAGCCCAGCCTTCGTGAGAACTGGCCGAAAATAGCGATGGTAGAGGTTGTCGGGATCGAGGATCGTGCCCTCCGGCGATGCGAAGACCAGATCGTCCGAAATGTCATGCTTACCCTTCAGGAACGCCTCCAGAAGGTGCTGATCTCGCCGTTCAATCAACGCCCTCCGCAAGTCGCGGGACAGGTCAACACGTCGGCTCTTCTTGCTCTTCGTTGTGGTGTGCTCGCGGCGCACATAGTTGTGCCGAACGACGATGTAGCGATTCGCATCCTGCTCGTCTTTCCCGAACTGGATGTCTCCCCACCGCACGGCAACCAGTTCGCCGCGACGCAGACCTGCTCGCAATGCCATCAGAAAGAGCGGGTGATACTCAGGGCAAATCTCTCTCGCTGCCTGGAGAAATTGCTCGGCTTCAGCCGGCGCCAAAGAGATTCCCTTGATCTCCGTGGTCTTCGCGGTCCGCGTGAAACGACCGAGGCGCGCAGCGGGATTCACTTCGACGATACCCGCCTCCATCGCCTCGTTGAATATCCCCCGGATCACACCTAGTGCGTTCCTGACCGTGTTGCGCGATAGTTCTTTCTCGATCAGCGCGCTAATCATCGCCTTGATGTCGTCGCGCTTGATCTGATCGAGCGGGCGGTTCCCGAACCGAGGCCGGAGGTACTGCTCGATGATTCCCTCGTATCCGTCAGCGGTCGAAGTTTTACATTCCACTCGGGCATAGTCCCTCAGCCACTTATCCGCGTAGGAACCGAAGCTCTCGGATTTTTCGGGGCCGTCAAAGAGCGCGAGGTCCCCGAGGGCGAGCTTGGCTTCGACTTGGCGCCGTACCTGCTCTGCGAGTTCCCGGCTCGTGCCGACGCACTTCGCTTTGCGCCGTCCGTGATAGTTCACGAACAGGTACCATTTACCACCGCGTTTGCGAATTTTCACGCCCATTAGACCCGTTCCATGACTCCGCTCACGAGGTCTTCCACAATACACTGTACGTCAACAGTCTTGACCTGGTGGGCTTCCAACCAACGATCGAAAACGCTACGGCGGATCAAAATTTTAGTTCCCACTCGGACGGCCGGCAACGGATCGACTACGCGATGAATCCAGTCGCGGAGGGTGTGCTCCGAGATGCAGGCATAGCGCCGAAGGGCTTTGAGATCGAGCCATTCTGGCTGTGGGTCCCCGCTTTTGTGTTCCGAGATCATTTGTTTGTCGAACGCATTGGCCATCGTGTTTCGACTACCTAATCACAACAACTTGGGTTTGCCACAGAGCTCTGGGTTTCTGGAACACCGTCACCCATTTTTCGAAATCGTGCCGCTGCGACGATGGCTTGCTGACGAAGCATTTCGCGACGATCGCGGATCTGCACCGGGGTTAGTGGCTCGTCCACCGGTTTGATCTTCGACCTCTGACGCTGTTCTTGTGGCGCTGCAGGTGTTGGCAGGTTAATCGGTTTGGCAACTAGTCGCTTAACCTCCGGAACCGCTTCAATCAGGTGTGCGATGTCAATGCGGGCAACGGCATCCCAGCGCTTGTACTCCTCGATGAAATCCTTCTTTAGGAATGGGACGTCATCTTCACTGGCAGTTTTGAGCCGTTTCCATCCGCCGAGAAGGCGGACGCAGTCAAGAGTGCGCTGATCTAGTTGCGGAGGTTGGCCTGAGCGGCAACCTTGCTGTGGTACGTAGCAGCCCTGTGGATCAGCATGGACCCACTTATCTGAATAAAGCACCACTACACCCCAGGCTCTGTGCGCTTCTGCGTCCTGGCATTCTTCCGGATCCGCGCCGGCCCGTTCACGAATCTCGGCGATCTTCGGGAAGAAATTCAGTTCGCGGCGGGCTCGCCACAATGCGCGCTCGAGTTGTTCCAGCGATAAGTCGGCTAGATCATCGACATACAGCGCCAGCCGCTCCGCGGTGACGGTCTCACCCAGCCGCACTGCTATCAGTCCGAGTTGCTCGATCAGCCATGATTCTTTTGGCTTCTTCGACTGCGTTGATAGTGTCAGTTTGTCGCTGTTGTGCTCGATTGTTTCCATTCCGTCCTGCTTTCGTGCGAAATTTTGCATCCGTGAAGTAAAACCGATTGATCTCGATCCCCGCTTCCTGATCGCTGAGAGCCTGGCGCCGAATGACCTCAAAGGACTCGGCTTTGCTGATACCAAATTTCTTCGCATCCGCGGATATGGTTTGCGCGACCACCACGAGATTCCCGGATGCGGGAAGACCTAGGTCATCGAGCAGGCGGCGGCCATACTCGACCTGAGTCAACCCTTCGGGCGTTGCACATTCCTCGGCTACTCGTTCCGACGTTCCACTTGGAACATTCGGAGGAATTGCTTGAGAGGGGACGATTTGCGGCGAAGCCGCTCCCCCTTGTTTCTGCAGTTGTCTATGTGCTTGTGGTTGTGGTTGTGTGTGCATTTGCTCAGCTTTTGCGGGTGCATTTGCATCAGCATTTGCATGCCGAGATTTCGCCGCGTTTGAGCGTACCTCACTGATTTTCTTTGCTTTTTTGATTTCTGCATCCGCGCGAGCATTTCGGTAGACATCGCCATCGCGACTGAAAAACTGATTGAGCACCGACTGACATGCATCCCGTTCTGCAGCCGCAAACGCCCGGCAAATCCGATGCAATTGCTCTGCATTCGCAGGAAGAGGCGCACCGGTCATGTAGTAATGCGCCATGAGTAGCAGATAGGCGCCGTGTTCCACCAAGGACAGGTGCCCGGTGTCACCGATGTAATCGCGCCAATAAAAAGGACTCCATGGATTACTCACGGTAACTCCGATCCGGAGATAGGATCCCCAAGGAGCAAAGCCGTGTGGTCCTCATCAGAAGGTTGGATCGCGCGGCGGAATGTAACCGACTCAGATTGCGATGGTGCGCGCTAATGTGATCAGAGAAGCGCTTGAAAGACAGCGTGCGCGATCGCTCTGGCAGCAGCTCGGCCGGGCACCAGACAAGCCTGTAGCCGAATCCCGCTCCCCAGTCGCCGGTGAAATTGAAGTTCAGGGTGCGGGTCGTCATGTCAAACGACTTGTTGGCCGTGGGGTCCGTCACCTGATCGATACGTGGTGCCGCGCCCGCAGCTGCCGTGATGTTGACTGTCCCACTGGATAGCGTGCAGGTACTTCCCGCATCGCAGTTCAGGCGCAGGTATTTTACGAATGTCCCAATCGTGGTCCCGGCGTTCTGGATCTGGATGATGGTTCCACGGTCCTGAGCTAACGAGGCTGCGGCCATAAACACCACTGCGCACGCGGTAATGAGCCGTCTAAACATGGGGATTGTCCTTTGTGTTAGAAGCTAGGCTTGAAAGTGCGTTCTACTTAAACTGCTAGTGCAGGTCCCTTGGTGGAAAGCACGCCCTTAAGTTGGTTTGCCCTGCTAGCAATGTGGTCCAAGAGCACTTTGCGGACTGCGGTTTCCTCCTCGGATCTAAGTTCAAGCTGGCCGCATTCGGCTAGGCTGAGCTTCATTCGGCTTACGCCGGATCGTTGTGCGAGTTGAAACTGGGTTAGATCGGCCAACTTTCGTAAGTCTTTGATTTCCATTCTTCCTCCTTCCGTAAATAAATTCCTATGCCGGCCGTGGCCGGCCATTGATTTCCCACACGTTCACTGGACGCGTGCGCGCGCCGCATGCCGGAATCGGATAAGAAAATTTCCCCTTTCGTCCCTCAATGTCGCCCTCAACAAACTGCAAAACGCCGCGTATGGGTTGCCAGTGCCGCGGCCGATTGATCACGCGCGGTACCCAACCTGAGTGCTCATCCGGGGGATAGAGCTGCACCGAGCGGTCGTCAATGCGGAATGCCCGCAGTTTCTTGAGGAGGTCCAGAACGTAGGCTTCAGACTTGTGGCACAGAGGAGGATCAACGGCTGGATTGGAGTCGTGCGAGAAAACACGTATACGCATAGAAATTCCGTGAAACCGATGGGGTCAACGCTTTAGCGTGCGTGAAACGCCTAGCTACGGCAATCTTGCTGCTTCTCGTGAATATAGGCTAGAACGCAGCTCTACCCGGAACACAGCCAGGCGTATGCTATTGAGGAGTAAGGCAGCAAAAAACTTCAGGAAGGAGAATGACGAATTGTTACCTATGGCGAGCTGATTTGGTCCGTTGAACCCGGCGTTTGGTGCCTTTCAGACGGGAACGCCAATTTCTTAGCGTTTTGCTAGACACGCCGCACACTATTCCGACGTATTCTTGCAGCACGTTGGCTTTGTACGTGTTGCCGTCGCGAGACCACTCCTGACATCTCCAACCCGCTTCCTCGAGTGACTTAAAGTCGATGTCATCGGTGCATTTGCAGGCATTAGGGTAATCTTTCCGAAACATCGCAAGAGAATTAGATGGTCGACGCTTTTTGGTGACCCACATTGCAGCCTGGCCAAAATGTGTTCGATGGTCTCTAGAGAATCTGGCGTTTTCTGTATCTGCTATAGCCAATACGAACAGCTGGGGAACCTGGGGAACTGTAGGTGGGCCTGCCTGCCGTTTTAAGTATTTCCAGCATTTTCGGAATAGTGCTCCTGGTTGGTGGGGTGTCCGTCCTTCCTGTCCCAGCAACCTTCTCCCGAGCGCTTTCACAGCCCATCCAGAGCACTCAAACTCGAGGCGATGTGCATCCATAAAGTCAAAGAGTACTTCTTCACTCCCGGTTTCACAGAACCTCACGTAGTACTTGGCTGAGATTGCAGGATCTGCATTCTTATGTGGACCGCGATGGAAATCTAGCCCAGGATATTTTTCATTCCACACTCGTACAGGATCGAAGGGTGATTCGAGCCAGTTGATAGGATGGCTACTCTCGTCCGCATGCTTAGCCTTACTGGCCGCCAATAGTTGGGCTCGGTTTTCGATTGCTTGCTCGAGCTTTTGAACAGCTTCAGGAGCGTCAATTTCATTCTGAGCAGCTTCAACATATGTCCTAACGTACTCTTCAAACTGCGAACAAGGTGATCCCGGGCAGATGTAGAAGAAGCCTTTATGATGTGCGTCGCGATGTTCGGACAAAGCTTTCCGGATTCGGGCGAGAGCTGGGCTCTTGTGCATCACTTCCAGCGCATCGATTAAGGTCTTAATCGAGTGTGCGTCGGATACACGGTGCTTCGCATTTTCCGACGCTTCAATGGAAAACGCTTTGCTAGTTCCGCTGGCTGAGGACGTGTCGCACTTCGGCATCGGTCACCTTCCCGTGTGACCTTCTCGAATTTCAAATTTCCTGGAAAGGGCGGCCGAGAAGTACCGCCCTTTCACTGGCGGTGATCGGGCCGCCAGCTATCCAGGCTCGTTGCGGCGCGTATGATGCGCGGCACTTGAAAGATTTGTCAATCAGGTAAGGCTGTGGATGTTGAGGAAAAAAGGTTGTGTTGAAGCTCAAGGACGCCATTGTCCGAGCACGAGATGAGCACCTTGTCGAAGCCGGTTTTAAATTGCGAGGCATTGATATCGTGGGGAATATAGACGCTGTGCAGCACCTGGATTCTTGTCGAGAGCAGCAACCACATCTGAAACCCCGGCCAGCGCCTGCGGTATTGGGGTAACAGCAGATCTTTGTCCGCAATCCGTTGAGCGAGATAGTCATAGGTGACGCTCTGAATCTCTCCCGCTCCGCCGGCCTGCCAAGGGCCAGAAGCCCGCAAGATGCGCACGACGCTCAGGCCATCAACCCAGTCACGAACGCCACGGCTGACGGACTGAAGCGTGACGCAATCTTTATCACCAGAAGGATAGTTGGAGCGAATAAAGCTGGCGAGGGCTTGGGCCATTACTTCCACATCGCGCTTCCGGGTCCAATCATTCCTAAAAAACACCAGCACGTCGGCAGGTGGTGCATCAGGTGAGGAGTAGTAGTGCTGCTGGGCCGCGGTCACGACGGCTTCCTGAAAAGACGAAACCTGCGGGCCTGAGAACTTCGCACCCGCGCGCTTTGCCGGAAGCAACTCGCTCACTTCGATGGCGAGCGAGGCCGTGGGTATCACCCAATCAGGCCTTTCATCTGGAATCAGCTCTCCGGCTGGAAATATAAGACTTCTTCGCCGGGCAGTTTCGATGATCCTACGTTCATGTTCCTTTCGTTCCGAGAACCTCATACCTGTTCGCGTTTTCATGTATGCAAATTGCTCAGCATCCTCGAGCGTTCAATCCGCCACCAGCCACTCCAAGGCTGCTTCGCAGCTGGATGAACAACAAGCTTGCGACTGGCTGCCCTCTCGTTGTCCTGAATCCGGGCACACGAGGTATCTTGTTGGTTCTTAAGGCCAGCCAGTTTTCGGTGGAGAGCTTCTTCTCGCATCGTGCGTCTCCCGAATGCGATCATCACGAGTGCGCCTACCAGAGCGAGTGCGCTGGGTTGTATGTGTTCTTCGGAGACATCTATTGTCGTCTCTGTCGGTAGACGCGCGAGGCGTACAGATCGCGGTGCATCCATTCGCACTCTACAGATAATAGAATCGAATGAGACAACGAGAACACTTGTCTGGTTCAGCGGCTTAATCACCCAAGGCTCGGCGCCCTCCACAATTTTGCCCGCGAAGGTGAATGCATAGAACGCATGCGCAAAACATACGTGCACTATCGTCTGCCGCTCGTGCCACTTCAAGAATTGCTCTTTTGCCTTCTCAAGTTCTGGTTGGCGTACTTTGTCGCGAAACTGCCGGCTGATCGTATAGCTCGGACCTTCTTTGGACCTGACATGAATCGCCTGATGCACCCCTGCGATTTCTTTCACCACCACCTTGGACCAAGCAAACGGCAGGATCATTCTTGAAGTTCCGAGTGCCCCATGAAAGGTGAAGGTGCTCACGCGCGGATGATAGGTCAATGACAATACCTGGATAGTGAATAAAGGAACAGCCGTCGATGAACTCAACCGGTGTGCGGCTTTTTGCCCATTCGGCGAGAAGCGAGCGAAGAAGGTTCGGATACCTGACGTGTGCGCTCGGCTACGAGAGCGTAGCCGTGACGCAGAAAGCATACAACGGTGTTGCGATCCTCTCGCGCGATCCGATGAAGACGATTGCTAAGGCTCTCGTCGGAGACGACTCCGACAGTCATGCCCGGTTCTTGGAGGTGATCATCAGGGACATTTGGATCGTCAACGTCTATGCTCCGAATGGCAATCCGGTAGGAAGTGAAAGGTTTGCGTACAAGTTGTCTTGGATGGATCGGCTGACTCAGCAAATGATTCGATGGAAACAGGACGGTGTGCCGACGCTAATAGGCGGTGATTTCAATGTGATTCCTGAGGACATCGACTGCCACAAGCCGTCTTCATGGGCGCACGATGCTTTATTCCAGCCGGAGCCGCGTGCCTGCTATCGTGCCATGTTGGACATCGGATATACGGATGCGTTCCGCTCGTTGCACGTGGGCGAAACAGGACATTTCACATTTTGGGATTACTTCCGGCAGGCGTTCCAAAACAATCGAGGCATAAGGATCGACCATTTCTTATTATCTCCAGCGCTGGCAGATCGTCTGGAAGGCTGCGAAATCGACAAGGAACCTCGCGGACAGGAAAAGCCTTCCGACCACACTCCTATAATCGTCACCCTATCTGAACTGACATAATCTCCCAACGAGCGCCACCGATTCTCACTGAGGAAACTAGTCGTTGACGAGTTTCGGATGTGTGTGCCCTTCTGAATGCTCGCGACTTGTAGAGATCGGAGAGCTTTAGAATCGTCCATTTGCTTGACGAACAGAACTGATAATGAATTCCTTGCGGTAATATGCTCCGGCATGGACGCCTTTCCTGAGTTCAGCGACCTTGATTCTCGCTCGTGAGCCAGTCCGACTCTGCGCCATTTCGAGGGAGGCAATCGCGGCTGGCGCGAGCGGATACGTCGTGAAGGGCAACTCCAGCACCGAGTTGAATCGCAATGTTGCGAAAGACCGTGTCTGAACACATGCGAACGTGAGACCAAGCCTTATACTCTGCGCACGAATACCCCTGAAAGGCGATACCGAGCACTATCCTGCGCTTCCCTCTGCGAAGCCAGCGTTTTCCTGACTGGTCAATAGTGAGCAGATTGTCTTGTTTCGTACCGGATACCATCCAGTTTCGTGGAAATTTCCACCGCAGCAGAGCCGCCAGTACGGTCACCAGCGAACACCTGTCTAATGAATTCTCAGTACGCGATTGGCGGGGGCTCAGGTGGCACCGCCACGTCGGCAGACACGGTCAAATCTGCTTCACAGCTGCGCCCAATCGAATCTCTGGAGCGAAATGGGGTCACGGAATTCCCCGTTGACCGTTTGCCGGACTACTCTAAGAACGTGAGAAGAGGTCGCACCAGACACGACAGCATCG
>DASRFG010000008.1 GCA_035651655.1 Terriglobales bacterium | reverse complement strand
ATCTCGGAAGCCGAGTTCCGCGCCGCGCGCAAGCTGAACATCGCCGCCTGCGGAACCAGTTGGCACGCCGCCCAAGCGGGCAAGTTCATGATCGAGCGGCTGGCCAGGATGCCGGTCGAGGTGGACTACGCGAGCGAATGGCGCTACCGCGATCCCATCCTCGGCCCGGACACGATTACCCTGCTGATCTCGCAGTCAGGGGAGACGGCGGACACCATCGCCGCCCAGCGCGAGGCCCAGGGCAAGGGCTCAAAGACGCTCGCCATCTGTAACGTCGTGGGCTCCATGGTGACCCGTGAGGCCCAGGGCACGATCTACACCCATGCCGGGCCAGAGATCGGGGTGGCCTCGACCAAGGCCTTCACCGCCCAACTGACAGCACTCTATCTGTTCGCGCTCTATCTCGGTGAAGTGCGGGGCACGCTCTCGCGAGACGAAGCCGGCAAACTGATCCACGAGCTGGCGCTGATTCCGGGAAAACTCGAGACCCTGCTCACCCACGAAGAGGCCTGCGAGGAGCTGGCGCGGGAGTACTCGCGGGCGCAGGACTTTCTCTTCCTCGGACGGGGCATTCACTATCCGGTGGCCCTTGAGGGCGCGCTCAAGCTGAAAGAAGTTTCCTACATCCACGCCGAAGGCTATCCCGCAGGCGAGATGAAGCACGGCCCCAACGCGCTGATTGATGAAAATCTGCCGGTGGTGATTCTCGCCACCTGCGACAAAAATGATCCTGGCTCAGTGGTGCGCTACGAGAAAACGCTTTCCAACTTAAAAGAAGTGAAGGCCCGCTCCGGCCAGGTGATCGCCATCGCCAACGAGGGTGACGAAGAGATCGCCGACTCCGCCGACCATGTGCTCTGGATCCCGCAGGCGCCGGAGATGCTCCTGCCCATCCTCGAGGTCGTGCCTCTGCAGCTCCTCGCCTACCACGTCGCCGTGCGCCGCGGCTGCGACGTCGACCAGCCCAGAAACCTCGCCAAGTCCGTCACCGTCGAGTAGGCGGGCGAGTGCCTGGAGATGCAGGATAGTAGCCGGTTCTGAGTGAAACAGAAGTTTGGGTTAGTGAGATATCTGTGGATTGTGGCGCGGTTGCGGCATTATACTGATGCCCTTTTTTGGGAATGCTTGTGTCAGACTTTCGGGTGAGGTCGAAAACATGGTTCAACGCTTTTTTTGTCTTTTCTTCTTTCTAATTATTGGCGTCGCAAGCTCTTCGGCCCAGGCTGTAGTCGAAGGAAATGTCCGCGATTCTAAGGGCCAGCCTCTTGCGAGTGTGACTGTGAGTGTTGAACGATCGGAGAATAAGGTCACACAACAGACCACAACTGACGCCGATGGCAAGTTCCGGTTCACTAGCCTGGATGCCGGCGATTATTCGCTCAAGACGGAAGCACCGGGATTTTATCCCTCTACCTATCAGTTCGTGCTGCGATCTCGCCAGCCAGTCACGCTCACAGTGGAATTGAATCGCAAGGAAGCTGTGCAGGAGACCGTTCAAGTTCACAGCGAATATCAGAGCATTGATCCAGAGAAGACGGGGACGGCGTACACCTTTACTCGGCAGGATTTGGATGCTCTTCCTGAACCGATGGTGGAGAGCACAAACGCGCTGGTCTCCAACCTCATGCCCGGCGCCAGTCAGAGCCACGACAATTTCATCAATGTTCGCGGCAATGAATTTTCGCTTCATGAATTCATTAACGGCGTGTCGTTTCTGGACAACACGCAACCGCAATTTAGCCCTGGAGTGAGTCCGCAGATCTTTGAAACTGTGGATCTGATGACGGGAGGCTTCACTCCTGAATACGGCAACCGATTTGGCGGAGTTTTGGATATTACCACCCGCTCAGGAGCCGATCTGGGTGGTCACGGGGACGTAAACTACCGCGGGGCAACGCTCGACAATTATGATCTGAATGCCGACTACGGCGGCCAGTACAAGAAGCTGGGTTATTACGCCTTTGTAGATGGGTTCACCTCAGGCAGATATCTGGATCCTCCTGCGCCGGAAGAACTGTATGACTTCGGCAAAGGCGCGCGGAGCACGGTTCAACTTGACTGGAATGCTCACGGCAAAGACGCCTTCAAACTGCTGCTGATGGGCGATGGCGCCAATTTCCAGCAGCCAAACATACCGGACGACCAGGCGGTTGGCCGCAACGCGCAACGCCATTTGCGGCAACAGACTGCAATCCTCAATTGGCGGCACACGTTTAGCTCTGACACGCTTCTCTCGACATCGCTTTACCAACGGCTGGGCTCGGATAGGGTGCTGCCGACCAGCGACCCTATCACTCCGGTTTCTACTGCTTCCCGTAGTGCTTTGACGTTGGGGATCAAGAGCGATGTTTCACATATCTGGCGCGGTCACCTGATAAAAGCCGGCGTTGACCTTGTGCGCTTGCGCGAACTGGAAAGTTTCTTCTTCGATCCCCGCGGCGATCCGGATAGCTTTCCCGCTTTCAGCGGCGGACTACGCGGCGGTCAGGCCAGCATGTATGTGCAGGACCACTTTTCGCCATTGCGTAATTTGGCGATGGATTTGGGCGTCCGATATGACCATTTCGATTTGGTAGACACCGCGGTGCAGACCAGCCCGCGAATTGGTCTTGCCTATCACATCGAAAAGTCGAAATCAGTCATACACGCTGCCTACAATCGCTTTTTCTCGCCTCCCCCGATCGAATACTCTTTGCTCGCGAGCTTCATGGGACGCACCGCGCTGGACCCTGAAAAGCGGGTTGGCAACGTGAGAGCTTACACGCAGAATTATTTTGAGATTGGGTGGGCACAGGAATTGCAGCCGCGTATGAGCCTGGAATTGAATACCTATTTGCACACCGGACACAACAGTTTCGAGAATCATGAGATCAGCATTTCTCGGATCTTCCTACCCATCAATTTTCATACCGCGCGTTCGCAAGGCGCTGAACTTGTCTTGAACATGAAGCAATTGGAAGCGCGCGGCATCACCGGGCGATTTCAGTATGCGGTAGGACGGACCTTTTTCTATGGGCCGATCACCGGCGGCTTTGCAGGGAATGAGCCGTTGCGGCCACAGCAAAGGATCTCACCGGCTTTCGACCAGACACACACGGCCACGGCGAACATCTTTTATCATCGCCGGTGGCGCGACTCATGGATGGGCTCAGCATTACGGTACGGTAGCGGAACGCTCGTGGAATTTGGGCCGCGTCTGCCGCAACACTTGAGTGCTGATCTAGCCGCTGGCTTCAATCTGTGGAATGCTGAACCAAGGCGCCTGGACCTGCAATTTGATGTGACCAACATCTCAGACAGTCGCTACCAGATCGCAAAGGAGAGCGAAGAAATTCCGATTCAGTACGCTCCTTCGCGCACAGTGGGTGGCAGTTTGAGATTCCACTTCTGAGGACAGGGGCAGCTAGGACTGCCCCTGTAACTCTTCTCCTGTCAAAGCACTAGGATCTTCTGCGTCTCGAGCTCACTCGAGGCGTAAAGATATTTATTGCACGTTTCTGCGCGTTCCCAATCAATGTAGAATCGGAGAAAGCATTTCCAGGAATTGGCGTCCTTCTTTTTGAAGACCTGAGGGAACTCTCTTTCAAGGAGTACGGAAGTGGCTATACTTGATCGGTCGAAGTCGGAAGTATCTTCGCCAACAAAGACTGTTTCTTCCCATCTGAACCCGCCCCACGGCGGCGAACTCATTGACCTGATGGCCTCGCCAGAGAGAAAGGCGGAGTTGCGGGCGAAATCTCGTGATTGGTCCTCCTGGGACCTGACGGCACGTCAGCTATGCGATCTGGAACTGCTGCTGAACGGGGGATTCTCGCCGTTGCGCGGTTTCATGGGCAAGGCGGATTATGAGACCGTCTGTTCATCCATGCGGCTGGCGAATGGAACGCTGTGGCCGATGCCCATCAATCTTGATGTTCCCGAGGAATTCGCGAGCAAGTTGCGCTCCGGGCAGAGTATTGCGCTTCGTGATCCTGAGGGCGTGATGCTGGCAGTTTTGCAGGTAGAAGAGATCTGGCAGGCCGATAAACTGGCTGAGGCACAGATGGTGTTTGGGACAACCAACCCGGAGCATCCGGGGGTTGGATACCTGGCGCAAAAAGCGCATTCCTATTACCTCGGTGGCCGGCTCGAAGGGCTACAGCTTCCCACGCATTATGACTTTCGCTCTTTACGGCTTACACCGGCGGAGTTGCGGGCAGAGTTTTCGCGACTGGGATGGAAACGAGTTGTTGCCTTCCAGACCCGGAATCCCATGCACCGCGCTCACTTTGAATTGACCATGCGGGCGGCCAAAGAGGTCGCAGCCAATGTGCTGATCCATCCTTCGGTTGGCATGACCAAGCCGGGCGATGTTGACCACTACACGCGCGTACGCTGCTATCAAGCGATCCTGCCGCATCATGCCAAAGACACCGCTAAGCTCGCGCTGCTGCCGCTGGCAATGCGCATGGGCGGACCGCGCGAATGCGTGTGGCACGCCATCATCCGCAAAAATTACGGTGCTTCGCACTTAATTGTCGGAAGAGACCACGCGGGCCCAGGCGCCGACTCTGCCGGCAAGCCGTTCTACGGACCCTATGACGCCCAGCACCTGCTGGCCAAGCATGAGGCGGAGCTAGGGGTCGGCATGCTTCCCTTCAACATGATGGTTTATGTTGAAGACCTGGCGCGCTACGTCCCCGAGGACCAGGTTCCGGCAGGCACGCGCGCGCTGAACATTTCAGGTACCGAACTTCGGCGGCGGCTGGCTGAAGGGGCCGAAATTCCGGAGTGGTTTACCTTTCCGGAGGTAGCCAAGGAACTGCGACGCAGTCATCCGCCTCGCCATCGCCAGGGCTTCACCGTGTTTTTTACGGGATTGTCCGGCTCCGGAAAATCCACCATTGCCAACGCTTTGATGGTGAAATTCCTTGAGGTCGGCGGTCGCCCGGTCACGCTGCTGGATGGTGATCTGGTCCGCAAGCATCTTTCGTCCGAACTCGGCTTCTCCAAGGAACATCGTGATATCAACATTCGCCGCATTGGATTTGTAGCTTCGGAGATCACAAAAAATGGAGGCATCGCGATCTGCGCGCCCATTGCCCCCTTCGACACTATTCGTAAGGAAGTGCGAGCCGGGGTGGAGTCGGGAGGCGGATTTATTCTTGTCCACATAGCCACTCCTATTGAAATTTGCGAGCAACGCGACCGCAAAGGACTGTACGCCAAAGCACGCGCTGGAATTGTGAAACAGTTCACCGGAATCTCCGATCCCTACGAAGTTCCGGCTGACGCAGAAGTAACGATTGATACCAGCGAGACCACACCTGAAGAGGCAGCACAGGAAATCATTCTTCATCTGGAGCGCCAAGGCTATATCGCTGGCAATGGCGTCGCGGCGTGAGTCGGAACCTTCGACATGGCTGATTCCCAAATACTGAGCAGAATTCAATCGGCACTACAAGCCGGAGCCTCGGTAGCATCGCGGTTCACGCCGGGATGCGTAGAGGTAGCGCTCAAGAGTGGCGGTAGCCCGGTAACTGCGGCCGATCACGCCATTAACGACGTGCTCCGCCAGGCGTTAGTTCGCGATGGTGAAGGCTGGCTTTCAGAAGAAACCACCGACGATCTCAAGCGCTTGCGCAATCGGCGCTTATGGGTCGTGGATCCCTTAGACGGTACCAAGGAATTTCTGGCGAGTGTCCCTGAGTGGTGTATTTCGATTGGACTGGTGGAAGACGGCGAAGCTGTTGCGGGTGGGATTTGCAATCCTTGCACGGGGGAGGTTTTCCTGGGCTCGCGCCAGAGCGGCGTCACCTACAATGGCCAACCCGTGAAGACTACTTCAAGGACCATCTTCGAGGGCGCAGTCGTGCTGGCGAGCCGGAGCGAATCAAGACGCGGAGATTGGACGCGGTTTACCAATGAGCCTTTTAAGTTCCGCCCGATGGGATCGGTGGCATACAAACTGGCGCTGGTAGCCGCCGGCCTGGCGGATGCAACCTGGACATTGTTTCCGAAACACGAGTGGGACGTCGCCGCGGGGACTGCTTTGGTTGAGGCTGCCGGAGGCGTGATCCGCACCATAGATGGCGCTCCTCTTCGCTTCAACAATGAACAGGTGCGGCTACGAGGGCTGGTAGCCAGCGGACCAGGGATTTTCGAAGAACTCAGCACATTACTCGGGCTGGCTGACACAAGTGTCGGCGCGGCAAATCGGGGACAGTAATCACAACCGTCACGATAGCGACTAGTCCGTTGTTGCTGAACGGTTCTTCTCGGCGGTGTTATCCTAGCTAGACCCGGACCCCCAAGGAGCCAGATGACGTTTCCCATTCTCGCACTTCTGTATGGTGGCCCCGACCAGTTGATGCCCTTGACCTCTGGACTGGCGGCGGTGTTCGCCTTTCTGCTCATTTTTTGGAACAAGGTGCTCGTCGTCCTGGGAAAACTCCTGAATTTGTTCAAAGCGCACAAACCTTCCGAAACGGCGGACGGCCCGGCGTCCCAATCTTCCGGAATATCCGAAAACTCGCACATCAGAGAGTAGTGTGAAAAAGAAGGTCTTGGTACTTGGCCTCGATGGCCTTGAGCCGTCCATTGTCGAGTCCATGATGGGCCGAGGCGAGCTGCCGAATTTTGCCAAGCTGAAAACCCTTGGCTCCTACGGACGGTTGCAGACCACGTACCCCGCGCAAACCCCGGTGGCCTGGTCCACTTTCGCTACCGGCACCAATCCCGGCGGGCACGGCATTTTTGATTTCATCTGCCGCAATCCGGAGACCTACCAGCCTGATCTCGCCCTCAGCCGTTTTGAGCGGCCCAAGAGCATGCTGGCGCAGCCACGAGTCGTGAGCCGCAGGAGAGGGATGCCGATCTGGCAGGTGCTCGCCAAGGCCGGAGTGCCGAGTACCGTCCTGCGCTGCCCATGCACCTTTCCACCGGATGCGGATTCGGGCAGAATTCTCGCCGGAGTGGGCACGCCCGATCTTCGCGGCGGCCAGGGAACCGGTACGTTCTATACGCAGGACAAGAGCGTTGAACAACAAGAAAACGAGCAACTCGTTTATCTGGAGCAAGGCGACAATCTCCGCACGCATGTGATCGGCCCGCGCAACACTCGAGTGAAGCCGGTGGCAGATCTCACCAGCGAGATTCGAGTGCGCGTGGATCAAGCGCGCCGCCAGCTGCTTTTCGAAACCGGTGGAGCGCCCAGCACTGTAGAAATCGCGGAAAAGAGCTGGGGGCCATGGATACGGGTGAAATTCAAACTTTCCATGCTGCAGTCGGTTTCAGGGCTGGTGCGATTCTACGTACGCCAGCTCTCACCACATCTGGAATTTTATGCGTCGCCGGTGAACTTCGACCCTGCTGCGCCGCTGTTTCCGGTTTCGGCACCCGCCGATTACGCGAGGCAGCTGGCGGAGGGCATTGGGCCTTTTTCAACGCTGGGGATGGCCGAGGATCACACCGGCCATAACAACGGTCGCTTCGATGAGGACGCATTTTGCGATCAATGCGCGCTTGTCCTTGAAGAGCGCGAAAAAATGATGTGGTTCGAACTTGAGCGATTCAGCGAAGGTTTTTTCTTCGTTCTTTTCGATACGCCAGACCGCTTCCAGCATATGTTCTGGCGGTTCCGTGACCGGGAACATCCCTCTTTCAATCCTGAACTGGCGGCCAAGGCCGCTTACCGGATCGAGGAGCTATATCAGCGATGCGACAAGCTGCTGGGCCGTGTGCTGGAAAACGTAGATGAGAACACATTGCTGGTAGTGCTCTCTGATCACGGCTTCGGTTCTTTTCGGCGATCCTTCGACACTAATACCTGGTTATGGCAGCAGGGCCTGCTGGCGCTGAAAAATGGACGGAAGCCTGGTGAAGAACTGAATGGATTCGCGCAGGTTGATTGGACAAAAACCTACGCGTACGCGGTTGGGCTGGGCGGGATTTATTTAAATCTGCGCGGCCGGGAGAGCGCTGGCATTCTGGAACAAAACGGCGAGGCGGAGCGGGTGCGGAAAGCCATTGAAGAGGGCCTGACCGGAGCAGCCGACGCGCAAACCCAGCGTCCTGCCGTTTGCAGCGTTTCTCGCCGGGAAAAGATTTACTCCGGCGCTTATGTTGGCGATGCACCCGACCTGCTCGTGAACTTCAATCCCGGATTTCGCGTTTCATGGCAGAGCGCGATGGGCGGGTTTGCAAATTCCCTACTGGAAGATAATACGCGCCGCTGGAGTGGGGACCACATTGTGGATCCCACTGCTGTGCCCGGAATTCTGCTTCTCAATCGCGTAGGGCGTCGCGAAACCGCCCGCATGATTGACCTGGCGCCAACCATTCTCGGCTTCCTGGATGTTCCCCCTACGGCGGCGATGGAGGGGCAGTCTCTTCTCTGATCGGCTCCTTTGCTCGGCTCGTCTAGAGTACCGTTGCTCTGATATCGTGAATCCATGAAAATCTGCGTTCTCGGGCTGGACTGCGCCGCGCCTGAGATTATTTTTAATAATGAACGTCTGGTCAACCTGCGCCGGCTGATGGACTTGGGCGTGTACGGCCGCCTGGAGAGCGTGGTTCCTCCTATCACGGTGCCTGCCTGGATGTGCATGAGTACGAGCCAGGACCCAGGCTCGCTCGGAGTGTACGGATTTCGCAATCGAGCTGACCACTCCTACGATCATCTGAAGTTTGCGACTTCCGCCTCTATCAAAGCATTAGCAATCTGGGACCACATTGCGCGAGAAGGAAAAAAATCCGTTATTGTCGGCGTCCCGCCAAATTTTCCGCCGCGGCGTGTAAACGGAATCAGCGTTGGGTGCTTCCTTACTCCAGATGCTTCCAAAGACGAGTTCACTTACCCGGCGAGTATCAAAACCAAGATTACGGAATTGGTGGGCGAGTATCCGGTAGACGTAAAGAATTTCCGCACCGATCGGAAGGATTGGCTACGCGACGAAATTTTCGAGATGAGCCGGAAACAATGGAAGGTGGTGCATTGGTTATTACAGGACCAGGAGTGGGACTATTTCCATTTTGTTGATATCGGACTGGACCGCGTTCACCACGGCTTTTGGGACTATTTTGACAAGCAACACGTTAACTACCGCGCGGGCAATCCGTATGAGAGCGTGATTCCCGACTATTACCTTTGGCTCGATGAACAGATCGGGCGTGTAATGGAAACCGTGGATGAAGACACGGTTCTGCTAGTAGTCTCCGACCACGGCGCGCAGAGGCTCGACGGCGGTTTCGCAGTCAACCAGTGGCTCATAGAACAGGGCCTGCTGGTCCTCAATAAAGAGCCGCAGGGTGTGACTCCGTTTAACAAGTTGGACGTGAATTGGGCAAAGACCCGGGTGTGGAGTGAAGGCGGCTATTACGCGCGCGTCTTCTTCAATGTGCAGGGTCGCGAGCCGCAAGGCGTGGTTCCCGCCAGCGACTACGCATCGTTCCGCGATCAGATCAAAGCTAAATTCGAGAGCTTAACTGACCACAAGGGCCAGCCGCTCAAGTCGCTTGTCTTCAAGCCGGATGAACTCTATCGCCAGGTCCGAAACGTCGCCCCCGACCTGATTGTGCATTTCGGGGGACTTTTGTGGCGGTCTATCGGCAGCGTTGGCCATCCTAGCGTGCATGTTCAAGAGAACGACACCGGTCCTGATGCCTGCAACCACGCGCAATTTGGCATGTTCATCCTGGCTGCACCGAATTGTCCGCTCAGGGGCGAATTTGAAGGTGCAAAACTTTTGGATATTGCACCGACCTTGCTCGATCTGGCAGGTTATGAAGTGCCAGACACCATGCAGGGACGTTCGCTGGTGGCCGGCCTCGACAAACGGCGGGGCGACTCCGGAGAAGGAGACGCCATCATTCACGACCGCCTTGCCGGGCTGGGATACATTTAACTCGCGTGACCACGATTACCAGTCAATCGGTCCCCGTGCTGGATCTAAACCGGCAGTACGCATCCATTCGGGAGCAAATTCAGGATGCGCTGCGTGAAGTGTATGAGTCGCAACATTTCATATTGGGACCGCAGGTTGAAGCTCTTGAGAAAGAAATCGCCGCCTATTGTGGCACCCGCTATGCGACCGGGTTGGCTTCGGGAACAGATGCGCTGATTCTCGCCCTGAAGGCCTGTGCGGTCGGCCCAGGCGACGAAGTGATCGTTCCTGCGTTTACATTTTTTGCCAGTGCTGGCGCGGTAAGTTTGCTCGGCGCAACTCCGGTCTTTGCCGACATTCAGCGAGACACGTTCACTCTCGATCCAGCCCAGCTCGAATCGAAAATCACCTCGCACACCAGAGCCATCATGCCGGTGCACCTCTACGGCCAGGCCGCAAACATGGAGCCGATCATCGAAATCGCACGGCGTCACGGTTTACGCGTCATTGAAGATAACGCCCAGGCGATCGGCGCTACCTATCATGGCCGGCGTACTGGATCCGTGGGGGACGTGGGCTGCATCAGCTTCTATCCCACGAAGAATCTTGGGGCGTGGGGAGACGGTGGCATGGTGGTGACCAACTCAGAAGAGATCAGCGCGCGAATCCATAAATTGCGGAACTATGGCTTCGTCCATAAATATGTGAGCGAAGAAATCGGCTACAACAGTCGGCTCGACGAAATTCAAGCCGCCGTGCTGCGGGTTAAACTGCGGCATCTGGATGAGTGGAACCGCGCGCGAACCGGCCACGCTTCGACGTACGACTCGCTGCTCAAAAAAATAAGGGGGTTAGTTGCGCCCAAACGTGCCGATTGGGGTACGCATGTGTTCCATCAGTACACCGTTCTCCTGCCGAAGCGAGACTTGGTTCAGAAATATCTGGCAGAACGCAACATCGGAAGTACGGTTTATTATCCGGTGCCATTACATTTGCAGCCGGCGTATAAGGATTTGCACTACAAGCCAGGAGACCTGCCCCAAAGCGAGCAGGCAGCTGCGGAAGTGCTTTCCTTACCTATCTATCCGGAACTTACCCGGGAACAGATCCAGTACGTCGCAGCCGCGCTGGAAAACGCCGGGCGCGGATAGCCGACGTCCACCTCGGTATTGTCCGAATGCCGCGGTGCTCTTGCCCTTTCGGCCGATTTCCTGCACCGAAATCCTCTCAATCTGGGGGCTGAATTGGTGTATAAATTGAGCAAACCTCTTCGCCGGTCGTCACTTTAAATGAGCGCGGCTTCCCCATTGCTTATCGTGCAGCAAAACTCGGCCGCGGCCGCGAGTCGGCTTGAGGCGGCCATGCGTTTGGTGACCGCGAGAGCCATGGCAGTGCTTCAAGCCGATGCGATGGTTCTCAAACTCCTGGAGCGGGAACGCTTGATCACTCGCGCCCACGTCGGCGCGTCCATTCTCGAAGATGACCGACTTGCGGACGAGTGCGCGCGTGCGGGCCTGATGCTTAGGTGTGACGATACCTGGACCACCTCTCGCCGGGAGTTCGGCCGCTATTGGTCACATAGCATTCGTTCTTTGCTCATCGTCCCCATAATTCACGAGCAGCGAATGCTCGGGGTACTCGAGATTTTTTCGAACCTGCCCAGCACGTTTACCCAATTACAGCCGAAGACACTACAACTGGTGATTGGATGGATAGTCACGGCCCTAGCTGATGTAGCGGGGATTGACCATCGCTTGGCGGCGGTCGCCAGCAATGCGCAAACTGCAACTGTTCCTCGCGAGTCTCCGGTCACCGCGCCGCAGGCGCCGATCGCGGAGCCGCGGGTTAAAGACACCAGACTCTCACACGCCTATTGGGTACCGGCCGCGATCGCCCTGACAATTGCTGTGATCGGTTTCGTGGTAAGTCTGGACACGGGATTGTTTCACGCCCGAATATCCGCGCTCCGTGTTAATTCCCACGAACGAAAAGCTACTCAATTGATCGCGCAAGGCAGACTTGATGCTGCCATAGCCGAACTCAACACTGCCCTGGCGGCGCAGCCGCGGAACGTACAACTGCATTACGATCTTGGGGCAGCGTTGTTCCGGCAAGGAAAATTTGCCTCATCGGCTGCATCGTTTCGCAATGCGCTGCACCTCCAGCCGAATTTTGCCGGAGGACATAGCGGGCTGGGCATGTCTCTCTTTCACTTGAAACAGGAAGAGCCGGCCATCGTCGAGTTTTATATGGCAGTTCGCGACAATCCTCTGGACGCAGACTCGCACTACTATTTAGGTGTGCTCTTGGCCTCCAAGGGAATGACGAGAGAAGCGATAGACGAATACCGTCAAGCAATTCGCATTCATTTCAAATTAGCGGCTGCGCACACCGGGATGGCGCTGGCCGAGTGGAGTCTCGGCACTCACACTTCCTCCGCCCAAGCTGCCCAACACTTTGAGAACGCCTGGGACGAGGTGCATACGGCGCAATCGTTGGGCGCTGCCGTTGATCCTGCGTTCTTGACTGCATTGCGTGAACGCATGCCCGACCCCGCCGAGCAAAACTAGGCGGTTCTTCACCCCTGGAACTCACGACCATTCATCCTCAACCTGTTACATTATGTTGCGCGAGGAGTGCCATGTTCTGGGCCGTGTTGGGATGCCTGCTGGTTGCGATCGTGCTGTGGGAGGCATTCGAGACCATTGTGCTTCCACGACGTGTGACGCGCCGTTTCCGGCTAACTCGGGGCTTTTACCGCGCGACTTGGAGGCCATGGAGATGGCTGGCCTTGAGGGTCCGGAAACGACGCCGCCGAGATGCGCTTCTGAGCATTTATGGCCCGCTTTCTCTTATCTTTCTGCTCATATTCTGGGCAGTAGGTCTGTTATTTGGTTTTGCTCTATTGCAGTACGGCTTCGGTTCCCAGCTCAAGGGAGAGGCGTACGGAAGAGGCCTGTGGACCGACCTCTACTTAAGCGGAACCACTCTTTTCACTCTCGGGCTTGGCGATGTGGTCCCCGTTACCACTGCTGGACGCGCATTGGTAGTTCTGGAAGCAAGTTTTGGTTTTGGCTTTTTCGCATTGGTGATTGGATACTTGCCTGTTCTGTACCAGTCGTTTTCGCGGCGTGAAGTGAACATCTCGCTGCTTGATGCCAGGGCGGGTTCTCCGCCAACCGCAGCGGAGTTGCTGCGACGCCATGCTCAGGACAACAGCTTGTCGGACCTGCGCGAGCTGCTTTATGAGTGGGAGCGCTGGGCGGCAGACCTCCTGGAAAGCGCGATCTCCTATCCAGTGCTCTGCTACTTTCGTTCGCAACATGACAATCAATCCTGGTTGGGAGCCTTAACCACAATTCTGGATACTTGTTCCTTGACGATGGTAGGGATCGACGGAATGTGCGCTCGCCAGGCGCAACTTACTTTTGCCATGGCTCGTCACGCCGTTGTTGACTTGGCGCAGGTGTTTAGCACCACGCCCAAGGTCAGCGAGAAGGTTCGTCTGCCCCCGAATGAGCTTGTTCGTTTACGAGGTTTTTTGGCAAACGCGGGCCTATCGCTACACGCCAGCGCCAAAGCCGACCAAAGGCTGGCCGAACTTCGCAGCATGTATGAACCTTACGTTTTTGCCTTGTCCGACTTCCTCGCGCTACCCGTCCCTGAATGGATAGCCCATGAGGACGTGATTGATAATTGGAAAACCAGCGCTTGGGGACGGATCTCAGGTTCTACAGCAACGGCAGCTACAAGAACCGACGATCATTTTTAAAACAGGCACAATTAACGCTCGAACAGAGTGACGCGGATGATGCCCCACTCCTGGTGACTCCTGACTCGATAATTCTGTTTGAGAACTGCGTTTGCGTGAGTCGTGAAGCTGTCGGGCCCCCAATTCTGTACGAGCCAGATGCGACGGTAGCGACCGGCGGCATCATCGAGAAAAGCAGGATCGATAGGAACCCCCTTCAACAGACGGGCATCCGAGCGCTGCGGGAATAAGACGCGAGGGGCGACTTGCGTGTGAGAACGTTCTCGGTAGTACTCATAAGGGAGCCGCGCCAGGGGATGATAGAAGAAAATAGCGTCGCCCGGCTGCGTCTCCGACAGAACAGAACTGATCGCCGTTTTCCAGTCCTGGTCGGGCGGATCAAAACCGGTGCGGTAGTACTCAACTACGCCTCGCAATGAAAGGGCGAAAACTACCAGGGTAGCGGCAGTAAACAGCCAGCGACGACGTAATTGCGACAATCCCATCGCAACCAGAATCAGGAATGGCGGCAAACAGAGAATAAGGTAGCGCGAGACAAACATCGGCTTCACCAGGGAAAGACCGATGGTCAGCACAACCGGCAGTAACAGCCAACTCCACATCAATACATAAGTCCATCGCTTTTCAGGGTCGCGCCAGCTCCTGACAGTGGCGAACGCGGCCGCCAGCAAGGCAGCAGAATCCAGTAACAATAGAAGGAGGCCGCCGCGACCGCTCAGCAGTACTGCGAAATCATAGACTTCTCGGAAAGTAGTTCGGGTGACCCAGAATCTCTGGCCTTTGTCCTTGGTGAGAATGAACAGCGCCACGGGCAGCAGAGCTATGCATATCGCGACGGTGCTGCGCACCAGTCCCCTCCAAGGAAATGTCGGTTTAGGCGCCGCTAACGCCGCGAGCCAAATCACGGGCAAGATCAGCGCTGCAAAAAAATGTGCATAGACGGCGAGGGTGGCAGTGACTGCGAATGACACCCAGTGACCAGGCGATGGCTTATCAACACTCTTCACAAAAAGCCAACAGGTCAGTACCACAAGCAGCAGGTACAGCGAATAGCTGCGGGCCTCCTGGGCATAGCGCACATGAAAAACGTTGCCGGCCATCAGCAGCGAAGCAAGAAGGCCGACACGTTCCCCGAATGACCTCCGAGCCAATGCAAAAATCAGAGGCACAGTCGCGATGGCAGCAATTGCGGAGAGCAAACGGACGGTGAATTCGCTTTGACCCAGATGCAGCCACGCACGCAGCATCACCCAATAAAGTGCCATGTTCGCTTCCCAACTCAGCACCATGTTGCGGAAGCCGGGTGGATCGAGCCGCGCGATAGAAACGCTCATCACCTCGTCAAGCCATAGACTTCTCTTGCCCAGATACAACAGGCGAAGAATGGCGGCGAGAAGAGTAATTGCGCCAACAGCCCAAATAGCGGACGGCTGCCCGGAGAGTGTGTCCAACGGAGGGTGACGCTGTCTCACAGGGGAAATCGTAGTTGAGTCAGGTATCTGCAATGCTGGGTTTTTCAATTTATCAGATGAGAGGTGCCGGTTAGCGACTACATCGCGGCGGAGGGTCGGCCTAAGTAGTTAGCAGCTCTGGATTTAGGGTGCGCATTCAAAGTTTTCGTCGCGCCTTGGGGTACTGAAGTCACATTGGCCCGATGACAGACGTTACCTTTCGACATGTCCATTAGTGCTATAAGCTCGTGTACGAATGGACGGGGTCCTATGCGAACCTTAGTTTGGGTGCTTCTGCTCTCTGCTGCGGCTTACTGCCAGGTTGTAGCTCTCCCGTCCGCACAGCCCGCCTCGGCCCTGGCTAATGGCAACAAGCATTCTGCTGACGCCTTGGATCCAGCCGCCGACCCGATGGGCGTCGGTCTGGCCACATTTGCATCACTACGTCCTGCGGAATTGTATGCAAGTAGCGTCAGCGTGGCGCCGGTGGTCTCGACTGCAACCGTCGTCACAAAGCAGCACATGCAAGAGCCTCCGGCGGCGAACATGAAATTGTGGTACGCGGTCACCGTGTTGCCACACGCCGCGGCTGCATTTGACGGCTGGACGACGAGAGAAGTAATCAGCAGCGGAAAGGGCCGTGAGCTGAATCCATTCATGAAGCCGTTCGCGAATTCAGCGGCCATTTATCCTGCACTTCAGGTAGTGCCAGCCAGTATGGACTATTTGGGTCTGCGATTCATGCGTAGCCGCAGCCCTCTGCTGCGCAAACTATGGTGGACACCGCAAGTTGCCTCTGCCGCGATCTCTGTCGCGTGTGGCATTCACAATCTGGGAGTCATCAAGTAAAAATTGTTCGCCATCAAGCGACGGTGCGTTTCAACTGGCCGCAGGCGGCGTAAATGTCGCGGCCTCGCGGGCGCCGAATGAAGGTGGGCACACCCGCCCGAACCAGCACCTGCTGGAACGCAAGCACTCGCTGCGGTTCAGGGGTAGTGAAAGAGATTCCCGGCCCCGGGTTAAGCGCGATCAGGTTCACCTTGGCGCGGATGCCGCGGACCAGTTCCACCACCTCACGCGCGTTCTCCAGGGCATCGTTGATTCCATTCAGCAGGACATACTCAAAGGTAAGGCGCTCGCGCGAGCGCAAAGGGAATTCCCGGGCGGCAGCGACTAGCATATCCAGGTTCCATTTGCGATTGAGGGGCATGAGCCGTGTACGCAGCTCGTTGTTGGAAGCGTTCAAAGAAATCGCCAGTTTGGGGCGCACCACCTCCCGGCCGAGATCGTGAATCCGCGGGACTATGCCGGCGGTGGACGCGGTCATGCGGGATTCCGGAATGCCTACACCTTCCACTAACAGGCGTACTGCCTTGATGAAATTGTCGTAGTTGAGCAGTGGCTCCCCCATGCCCATAAATACCAGATTGATCCTCTCCCGTCCGGGAAAGGCACGTTGATCATTCAGGACAGCCACTACTTGACCCACAATTTCGCCCGCGGAAAGGTTCCTTTTGACGCCTAACAACGCAGTCAAACAAAACTGACAATCTACGGCGCAGCCAACCTGGCTCGAGATGCAGATGGTCGCCCGCTTCCAGTTCTTCCCTTCATCCTCACCCGCCGTGCTGCCATCACCGGTCTCGCCGTCATCGCCCTCGGGCATCCACACTGTCTCCACGCTTTCACCATCTGCGAAGGCCAGCAGATAGCGCACGGTGCCATCACTGGACTGGAACCGCTTTTGGATTGTGGGGAGGCCAATGGCATATCCCTCGACCAGTGCTTGACGAAATGCCAGTGGCAAGGTGGAGATTTGCTCGGGCGATTGAATGTTCTGGCGATAAACCGCCTCAAAGAGCTGCTGGGCCCGAAATGCGGGTTCGCCGGCGCTTTCGACAAGGGCTGTAAGTTCTTGAAGATCAAGGCCTAAAAGGCTGGTCTGTGGAAGCCTTCCCATACCGCTAACCCGCTCCTGTGAGTTGCAGATTGATATTGTACTGGTCCGCAAAAAGACGCTTGAGATCGTTTTTGAGCGGAATGAGCCATGATGGCACAAATTGGCGGATTTTACTGTAACCTTTTGTAAATAAGGCATTTATCGTTGCTAGCGCAGTCGGGCCAAGGTATGTAACAATTATTGAAGCACGGTTCCCTGCACGATCCTCTCTTGCGGGCCTTTTGAGAAAATCATGGTTCAAGAATTGCGAAACATCGGCCGCGAAGTGTTGCCCAACGGTCTGACGATTATTACCGAAGAGATGCAGCACATCCGCTCGGTCTCGATCGGGATATGGGTGAAGAGTGGCTCACGCGACGAAGATCCGCAATGGAATGGTATCTCGCATTTCGTCGAGCACATGGTCTTCAAAGGAACGAAGAATCGAACCGCAGAAGACATTGCACGCCAGGTGGATTCAATCGGCGGCAACATGGACGCGTTCACTGCCAAGGAATGTATCTGCTTCAACATCAAGGTATTGGATGAGCACCTTCCGATCGCGATGGACGTTTTGAGCGATTTGGTGCTGAACCCTATTTTCGATGTAAAGGACATTGGGCGGGAGCGCGGCGTCATTCTGGAAGAGATCAAGATGGACGAAGACAATCCCGACTACCTCGTCCACGAACTCTTCACTCAGAATTTTTGGAAAGATCACCCGCTTGGCAAACCCATTCTGGGCACCAAGGACACGGTGAAGCGCTTCGAGCAGCCGATATTGTTCGACTACTATGGGCAGCGCTTCAATCCTGCCAACTTGATTATCTGCGCCGCCGGGCATATAAATCACCGCCAATTCGTGGAGCTGGTGAAAGAGCGTTTCCAGCACCTGAAGCCGAGCAAGAACGGATATCACACGGCGCCTCCGAAGATTAATGCCCGGATTACGATGCGCAACAAAAAGGCGCTCGAGCAGGTGCAGATTTGCGTCGGCGCTCCGGCATTTCCCATCGCGCATGAAAGGCGTTTCGCTTCATATATTTTGAACACCTTGCTGGGTGGCGGAATGAGCTCGCGGCTGTTCCAGAACGTACGCGAACGGCAGGGCCTGGTGTATGCGATTTATAGCGATCTGAACCCGTTCCGCGATACCGGTTGTCTCTCGATTTATGCCGGCACTTCGCGTGAGTCCGCTCCCAAGGTGGTGGGATCCATTGTTGCCGAGCTACGCAATTTGAAGGCAGCGCAGGTGCCGGAAGAGGAGTTGCGGCGTGCCAAGGACCAACTCAAAGGTAGCCTGATGCTCAGCCTTGAGTCCAGCACCGCACGGATGTCAAACCTTGCGCGGCAAGAGATGTACTTCGACCATTTCGCAGGCCTCGACGAACTCATCGAAAAGATCGAAAACGTGACGGCGGAAGATTTGCAGAACATTGCCCAGGAATTCTTCCGTCAGGACCTGCTCGCGGTCACCGTGCTGGGCAATCTGAACGGCTTCAAGATTTCCCGCGATCAATTGGCCTGCTAGGCTGACAGCCGTCTATTCGCAATGGTGCGGCCACGAACACTAGGTCGGGATCCTGCATCTAACTCGAAAACAGCAGAGTACTTGATTGATACTACGGGCTCGCTCTGCCCCAGTACTGTCTGGGGTGCGTCGCGATCGGCGGCCCAATATTTTGACTGCAGGGGTCGAAAAGAATGAATAGAAAACTTGCTGCGCTTGCTGTTCTTGGTACTCTAATTTCCGTACTCTTGCTGGCGGGCTGCCCACCGCGGATGAAGATAGCCGACATTCGCAAAGATCCTGGTAAATACATGAATAAACAGATCACCGTTGCGGGAAAGGTCACCCGCGCTTTCGGGGCTATGGGAATGGGAATCTTCGAAATTGACGATAGAACCGGACAGATGTGGGTACTGAGCGAAAGTTTTGGGGTCCCCGGAGAGGGCAGCACTACAGCGGTGACCGGCCAACTCGTGCAGACCGCGACCTTTGCTGGTAAGAGCTACTCGAACGTCTTACGTGAGACTCAGCGACGCCGCTGATTGGTCAGTAGATTGGATAAAACCGGGATTTTCTGGTCTTACGCCTTCTTACTCCGGTCAAAACGGACCGCATCTGCGAGCACGAATCAGCGCAATCTCCTGCATTCGATCATACGCAAGGTGCAGATGTTCGCTGAGCAAGCGCAACATTTGCAGGCAGGCGTCGGGATAACTCCGAAGAAATTGCAGCAGATCCTTTCGCCTGATAAACGCTCCCTCACAGTCCTCAATCACCTCGGCCGCGACCTCATAATTCACTCCTGCCAAGGTGGCATCCAGGCCAATGGGTTCACCCGGGCCCAAGGTACAGAGAACGAGCCGTCTCTCCTTTGCGGAGGAGACGGAGATCCGGACACGACCATCCCGAAGCACGAAGACCCGACGTGCCGCTTCGCCTTCGGTGAACAATCTAGCTCCTCGCTGGTAGCGCTCGAAGGTCTTAATGGCTTCGAACGCCTCCTGGGCTTCCTGCGTTAGATTGCAGAAGATCAACCCCGCCGGACATGAAACACCAAAGTTATTCTGCTGAACGTTGCTTGGCATACATTCCCACATGCGGTTGCGGTTATCCCCAGGATGGACCACAACGGCCTGATTAGTGTTGCTTATTTTTCAAGCAGTTGCGGTGATCACCGTCGCCAAGAGGGGTGATGTCGGTCACAGAGGCCCTCCAGTCATCACGGCTGGGCGGGGGAACCCGCGACGAGACTAGTAAGGGCACGACTTGTCGTCTTAGCATCAGGCTGGGTTGGCGAGGTTTCCCGGAGGTCAAATTATGGTCCTGCGAACCCTAAGAATCATTCGCGGCCTGTTTTGCGTCTGCCGTCACCGGGAGCAAATGGTCACCAGCCATAGGCTTTCAACCGGCGGCTACGAAATGTTCCTGGTGTGCGCCGGGTGCAGCAGACGAGTCAGCAAAGGTGTTGTGCTGGATAGGGGGACGGTCTCTCCTGCCAGCCACCCGGCACGATCGTTCTAAGAAGCGGCAACCAAGTTTCTAGCGAGAAAACATGCGAGATATCTACCAGGTTCTCTACTACAAAGAGCAGAAGCTGCAGCAGGTCAGGCGCGAAGTAGAAGTTCTACGCACCATTCTTCCGTTGTTGGCCGACGACGCAGCGCTGAGTCAATCGTCCATTCCGCGACAGGCCAGCCCTCGACCTACCCTCATCCGTTTTGAACGAATGGCCTCACCGGCCGGATTGCAAGATGCCAGATCGAAAGCACCGCAACCCTAGTGCCTCTGGGTAACCGTGCGTCAGCGGGGATTGTTCGGACGGCGGGGATTACCGTTTATGTTGTCCGTTTCTTCTTCTGCGTCTGCAAGCAGTGGGGCGGCAATGCGCAAGGCCTCAACCTCCGCCTGTGCCTGCCGTAACTGGGTCTCCTTCTCTCGCAGCACTTCGTAGATGTTTCTCATGGTTCCGGATCCTCAACTCCTGCGAATACAAGTAACTCTCGCATCTTACCGTATGTAAGCGCAGTTTTGAAATTGCGGACTTCACTACATCGGAACAATCTCGATGAAAACGTTGCGCTTACTCCAAACCAACGGAATTCGCATCAACCAGTACTTGCGCTGTAGAAGAGTGTGCGCGGCAGGAAATTCGTTGGCAGAAAGGATACGCGCGCGCCCTTCAATTTCCGGTCCCACGATGCGCCCACGCATGGTTGAAGGGGCGACACGGACACGTGGGTTATTGCGGATGCGCTTGAACTTCCAGGAATCATCGCGCGTCATTACGTAAACTTTGCCTGCATTTTCTGCGAACCACAATGGTGTATGAATCGCTTGCCCATTTTTGCGAAAGCTGGCCAGGCTGAGGTATTTGTGTCCTTGCAGTGGTGCAAATGCGCCTGCCACGTCAATCCTTTCTCTCGCGGTTAGGACTCTAGCACGTCGCCCGCTGTTGACAGTGTCTCCTGCAAAGCCCTGGATTGCCTCGGTTAAGTTATCCCATCGGTTTTTGTTTGGTTCGTGTTGCGTGGAAACTGCTGGCTTTCAGTCTGAAATATTAAGGGCGGCGTGCAATCACTTCTGTTCTTGCACACTTAGCTCGGGGCGGCCGAGGGGCAGTCGATCAGTTATCCGGTACTCGTTGTAATCAATTGTGAGGACGGCGCGGCCCCCAAGACGAATCGTGCTAACAGAGTAATTGTGAGCGGGAAGCCAGAAATCACCCACTTTTTCGTATGAGTGCTCGATTTCGCTGTGCTTGGTCCAGAAGGAAGGGGACTTGGCCGGCTCGGCCTGGATTTTTACCACGGCGAAATCCTGGCCGTCGATCCAGATGCGCCCGCGGTAAAGAAATTTGTTCCTTTTCCTGGGTTCGATCTGCATGACATAGCGAGAAGGATCAGTCGAGGTCGCAGGTTCGAAACCCAACAGGGTGAAGTCGTAATTTTGGGTGTTAAGGGCGGTAGCTTTCTGATTGTCTTCCCCTAGTGCCTCTTGCTCACTTTCGAGCAACTTCTTAAACACGCGATCTATGACCACTTTTGACCCAGTTGCAGAGACCACCGTGAACGCTTTGGTAAGAGGGCGGAGGTATTTCACGCTCACGTGCATTTCGGCATCACGGTTTCCGGGAAAACCGCGGTATTGCAGCCGATAGGTGCGGGTCCCCTCGTAGGCCTGGAGCCTCTCAGCCCGCAGTGCATTCATCCGCACCAGATTACTCACCACCTGTTCGGCATTGAGCGGAGCTGTCTTGATCTCGGCGGGTGGCAGTTTCCGCCCCGTAAGTAGGGATGGCGCCGCAAAGATAAGCAGCAGAAACACTGCGGCGGCGGCAAGTTTCATGGGTAATTCAGGTCCAGTAAAGTGCCAGGTCATTGTTTTGGATTCGGGACGAATTTGTAGCCCAGGCCGCGGACCGTAAGCAGATGGCGCGGATTCGAGGGCTCGCGCTCGATGTACCGCCGCAGCCGCACTATGAAATTATCAATGGCGCGGGTGTCAGTATCTTCTTTAAGATTCCACACGTCCTCAAGAATTGCCTTACGGGAAACCGCTTGTCCGCTGTTTCGAACAAGGTAGCGAAGCAACTCCACTTCCATCAGAGTCAGGTGAAAAACCTGGTCTCCGGCGCGTAGCTGCAAGTTGCCGAAATCAACGATCTTGCCGTCGAAATTGAAAACGTCTGGCGGGCCTGCGCTTGCTTGAGACGGCTGGGGCATCAGCGGTTTCGAGTCACGCAGCCAGACCTTCCGGCGCAACAGACTTCCAAGCCGCGCAATCAGAATGTCGAGATTGAAGGGTTTGGGGAGGTAGTCATCGGCTCCGGACTCGAAGCCTTTTAACACGTCCTCGGGCCGGCTACGCGCGGTGAGCATGAGCAAGGGAATGTAGTTGCGCGCCTCGCGCAGCTCACGCGCTACAACGAAACCATCTTTACCAGGCAGCATGACGTCGAGCACGAGCGCCTCGTAAGCTTCGTTTTTTTTCAATAGGCGGTCGAGTGCTTCTTCACCATTGTCTGTGACCTGGACGGAGTAACCTTCCGCCTCCAGATTAAAGCGGAGCCCCTGCGCCAGGTGCGCCTCGTCTTCAACGATCAAGATTCGGTTCATACGTGATAGACCCGCGGAAGACGGAGTGTGAAGGTGCTGCCGCGCCCTTCACCCTCGCTCTCAGCGAAGGCATCACCACCGTGACGGCGGGCAATTGAGCGCACGATGAACAGACCAAGGCCAGTCCCCTTTACCTGGCCCGCGCTGGCGTTCTGTACACGGTAGAAGCGTTTGAAGATGCGCTTCAGTTCATCGCCGGGGATACCGATGCCTTTATCACTCACGCGTAGCAGTACGGTATCAATATCTGGTGTAAGCAATTCAACGTGAATGTCTTTTGTAGCACCCGAATATTTGATGGCATTGTCGAAGAGATTGCCAATAGCTGTGCGGAGCTCTTCCTGGTTCCCCATCACCAAAACTCCCTCAGAGGATGCAGGCCCGAAGCATAGCGACCCTGGGGGCAGGTTGTGGCGCAGTTGGGCAAGTTCAACCGCATCCTTCACAATGGCGGATAGATTAAGCTCCTGCCAGTTCTTGCGGGCTTTGCCGTGCCGGGCCTCTCCGGCTTGCAGAACCTGCTCGACCGTACCAAGTAAACGCTGGGTATCCTCGAGCATGATGCGATAGAAGTCGTGGCGCTGATCTTCGTCAACTTGCCGTCGTTGCAAGGTCTCCAGGTATAGACGAATGGAGGTAATCGGTGTCTTCAACTCGTGGGTGACGGCATTCAGGAAACTGTCCTGCTGTTCGTTGCGGCGAATTTCGCGGATAAGGAAGGTGGTATTGAGGACCAGGCCCGCAATAATAAATAAAAAGAAAATAACGCCCAGCACAGCGGGCACGACTTCGCGCCAGGTCACCGGCCGGTTGCCAAGAAACTCGGTGGTCAACTTTATCCAGCTGACGTTGAGCGCAATCGCAAACCCAACCAGAAAGGCACCCAGGGTGATAAAGAATGCGGTGGTCTTGGCTCGACTGGCAATGCGCATGAATGCCTAAATTGTAGTGGATGTGGAGCCGCAGAAAAGAGAAAACGCCGGCCGAAGTGGGCCGGCGTTAGAAATGCAAATCTTGGATTAACTAATCGCCCGAAACGGCCGCCAGTTCTTTGCCGGGAAACTCAGAAGCAACACTCTTCGAAGCTTCGGCGGCGCCGAATTTGGGCAACTTGTGGAGCTTTACTTCGGTAGCCAGGCCAAGCTTACGCAGCGCCCAAATTCCGTACCAGTTCACATCCACCTCGTACCAGGCAAGTCCATGGCGCGCTGCTACCGGCTGAGCATGGTGATTGTTGTGCCAGCCTTCGCCAAAGGTCAGGACCGCAACCCAAAAACTGTTCTTCGAGGTATCGCCGGTGAGAAACCGTTGTGAGCCCCACATGTGAGTAGCCGAATTGACCAGCCAGGTGAAGTGGAGGCCGAGTACAGTGCGCATGAAGATGCCCCACATGAAGCATGGCCATCCGCCAAGAACCAGCAGCAGGGCGCCCAGTGCAACAATTGGGACCCAGTGCCACTCGCTAATCCAGACATGAAATTTGTCTTTGCGTAGATCTGGAATGTAGGGCAGGAGCTTGTCTGACTTGTTATGCATGGATTGGCCGGTCATGATCCAGCCCATATGTGCCCAGATGCCACCATCGCGTGGAGAGTGCGGATCGCCGTCTTTATCGGTGTTCTGGTGGTGGACCCGGTGAGTGGCTACCCAGAACATGGGGCCACCTTCCAAGGTCAGGGTGCCGCATATAGTGAGGAAATACTCAACCCACTTGGGCGTCCTGTAGCCGCGATGGGTTAGCAGGCGGTGGTAGCCCATGCCTATACCGAGGCTTCCCGCAACCCACCAGAGGAAGGCGGCAACCGCCAGCGCCTTCCAGCTGAAGAAAAACAATGAAGCAAGGGCGCCGATGTGGAAGGCAACCATGAAGGAGGTGGTAATCCAACTGACGGGCTGGCTGAACGTCTTATCACGTTCAAAGATGCTCATGTTGGGCGTGCTCCGAAAGAAGTTTGACGGCTGTGACTAAGACTGAATCTATCAGCAAGAGAAAGGGCCCTTTGTAATAGTTATGTAATTGCAGGAGCGGCCTTGGTTACGAAAGGACTGCCCGGCTAGTACAGGGGTGGGCGCGAACTCAGCGCAGACGATTGCGTGGTGCGCACGTTCACTGCGGTTTGGTAGGGTCGCTGCCAGGGGTCGGAGCCGAAGTGGGAGTATCGCCGGGAGTTGGTCGAGGTAGCGGCGCGACGCCGCCCGCGGGTTGTGGATCAGTCGGCTGCTCTCCGGGACGCCGCAGAGTCGGCGCATTCGCCGGCCGTGGCTGCGGCTCTTGCGATTGAGCTACCGCTTCTGGCTTCTTGATTTCGACTTCTTTGGCGGTACGGACAATTTTTTCGCCATCTACTTTCATGGTCTCGACGCGAACCACTTCGTCTCCCACCAGACGAACAAACTCGACCTCCTGGGGTGGTGCGCCGTATATCCATTCCTCGTATTCCACATTCCCGTCCCGCTCGCGAACCTTTTTTGGCGCTCGACCCTTGGCCATGCTGACCATTTCTCGATCCATCCCGACCAATACTTTGTGATCTTTGATGGCGTTGCTAACTTTGGGTGGGAGCGTCTTCAGATAGGCCTCGGCAGCGGATTGAGCGTTGAAATCCAGCACCGGCGCCAACATCTGCTTCACCTGAGTGGGTGTCAGTGAGGGAATGAACTTCTCAAACTGAAGATCCACGTAAGACCCGTGCGGGTTGTTGGTGGTATCACCCTGCGAGAGCGGCACCGTACCTCCCATGCCGCCCACCTGGACGCGCTGGTACCATTTCTGCCGCTTGCGTGGCCCACCATTAATTTCGAAACGAATACCATTGCCCCGGAATTCCACGTTGGTGATGAGGGCGCGGTCGCCCGGCTTGGCCGCAGGACCGTTATCTGCGAGCAACTGTCGCAGTTCACCCTCCTTTGGAGCAACTATGCTCCCATTCTTAAGCGTCAGCCCCGTCTTGCCCATCGGAAACAGCACGCGGGCAAAAACTCGTTCGGCATTGAGGCCGCGAATAATCTCGATGCGTTCTTCTTTTGTGAGGTGCTTAGCCGTGTCACTGGCGAGAGCGCTGGCCAACAAGAAGGGAATAAACAACCAAGCCGCAGTGCGCCGGGGAATCATGAGAACATCCAGACCTTAAGATGCCAATTATAGCCCTAGGAGTGGCCGATTGTGGTGAGCGTCAGGCCTTCGCGAGCCACCCGGAAGGGGATCATCTTAGCGCCATGTTCACGCAAGACCTTCGCCACCTTCTCTTTGGCATCTTCTTCGACCAGAAAGACCACGCAGCCGCCACCTCCGGCGCCACAGACCTTGGCTGCACGTCCGCCGTTACGGCCTGCCGCAGCTACCAGTTCGTCGATGAGTGGCGTGGTAATTCCGGGAGCGTTAGTGCGGCGCAGTTTCCATTCTTCGCGCAGCAAGCGCGCAACATTGTCCCAATCGGCATTGGCCAAGGCATCACTCATGGCGACTGCGATTTGCGCGATCTGCTGGAAGTTGCGGCGAACACGCTTGTTGCCGTCCATGTGGGCTTTGAAGACCTCCCAGTTATTTATGCCGGACTGGCGCGGCGCACCGGTATATGCCAGGAGAAAGCGGGCCTCGATTTCTTCCGGAGCGATAGGCAAACTGTGACGGTGACTTCCGTCGGCTGCGAGCTCAATGGCGCTGACGCCGCCATAAAGCGCGGGATAGTGGTCCTGGCAGCCGGTAGGAACATGGATGAGTTGCGCCTCCACGTTCATGGCCAGCACCCGCATCTCTTCCCGCGAAAGCTTGCGGCCGGTAAACCGTACCAGAGCGCCAATGGCAGCGATGGTGAGTGCCGACGAACCAGCAATCCCTGCGCCTGCCGGGGATTCTGAATCGGTCTCTAGCAGCAAACCTTCCTGGGGCTGGAAGAATTGAATGAGGCGCGCTCCCAGTGCATGCTTGAACTTGCTCGCCCGGCAGAGTTGGTCAAGATCTGCGAAGCGCTCTTCCCTGCTGGTATCAAGCGAGCGCAATTGGATGCTCTTGCCCTTAAGAGACGATACCCGGCACGTGGCCAGCACATTCACCGCAAAATTCACCGTGACCGCACCGGGATGGAAAAGATACAGCGGCCAGATATCGAGCGTGCTACCCGCCAAGTCGGCGCGACAGGGGGCTTGGGAGACGACGGTCTTCTCCGGTGAAACACGCGGCTTGCGTGGGGGCATGCGCTGCCAGTTTATGGGTAGCGCACTTCATACGAGAGTCACTAAGTAGTGTCTAGTGGATAAGGGCTTCTGCAGGAACACGGCGTTGCTGGGGCACGCCCTGCATTGATTTCAGGATCAACACCAGGGATCGCCCCTCGTGAGCGGCAGGCATGTAGATTTGCTGGCGGTCAGGGTCGAAGGCGATGCCGTGGCCGCGCACCTTAAGCGGAAATTGATCTTCCGTGGCGAAGCTGGTCGCGCTGGCGCGTACCACGCCAACCTCATTGCTGCTGGAAAGATAAAGCCTGCCACCGGTGCGATCGAGCCATAGGCTGTCCACTCCCGGAGGAGCCGGCACGCGGCCAAGTTCAGCGCCAGTGTCAGCGTTGAGGGCCAGCACTGCCGAACGTACTGCTACGTACAAGCGGCGCGCCTGCGGATCCAGCGCCAGCGCGGTAGGCTGCGACGCGGTCATTGAATACCGCTGCAACACTTTCAGGTCAGGATCAACTACAGCGACCTGGTTTTGATCTTCCAGGCTGACATAAAAGCGATCATGGCTTGGGTCATACGCGATTGCATCGGGATGACCATTAAGCGGCTGTGTGCTTACCTGATTTGTGGACAAATCAAGCGCCGAAATGGATTGATCCTGCACGTTCCCGATATATAGCTTTTTACCATTGCTTGATAGTACGACTGGGCCAGGTTCGAGTTTGAGCGGGATAGTTCGTTCCGCCTTCCAGTTCTTTGTGGAAATTACCATTACCGAAGGAGCTGCGGCGTCGGTCACGTAGATCTTGCCGGTAGCGGCGTCAACTGCCATTCCACGAGGACGGCCCACTTCAATTTGAGAGACCAGGCGGCGCTTGCGAGCGTTGAAAACGTCCACCGTCCCCGCCCCGTCGTGCGCAATGATGAGAAACCCGCCCTCCACAGCAATGCTGTGGAACCCGGGATTACCGGGAATGTAAACCATGGCGAGCTGACGCAGTTGGGTCCCGGTGGCCGCGAACGCAGCCGTTGCGCAGATAAGAACCAACGACAGAGTGCGAAATAAACGCATTTATGAGTACTGCGGCAGAATGCCGCTTATGGTGTGGGATGCGAGATTGAGCAGTTCTGCTGCCCTGATCAAGAACGCTTAAATCAGGCCAGGTTCATGGCGCGCTTGAAACTGCCACGCTCTTTCATGATTTTTTCTTGCAAAAGAGTGATGGCATAGATCAACTGCTCGGGGCGCGGTGGGCATCCCGGCACGTAAACGTCAACCGGAATCACCTGGTTTACACCCTGAACGATGGCGTAATTGTTGAAGACCCCGCCGGAGGTGGCACATGCCCCCATGGAGATGACCCACTTGGGTTCAGGCATCTGCTCCCATAGTTGGCGGATGACAGGCGCCATTTTCTGCGATACGCGGCCGGCGATGATCATCAGGTCAGATTGGCGGGGCGATGGGCGGAACACTTCTGCGCCGAAGCGGGCAATGTCGAAGCGCGAAGCGCCCATGGACATCATTTCGATAGCACAGCAGGCCAGACCGAAGGTCATGGGCCAGAGCGAGTTCTTGCGCACCCAGTTCACGGCTTTATCCAGGGTGGTCATGACGATGCCCTCAGGCTGGGTCTCGCCGAAAGTGACCTCGCGGATTCGTTCTTTGTCGTGCTCGCTGCCGATCAGGTTGTCGAAACGCTCTTCGCCGTTCATGCTGTCTCTATTCTAAACCCCGACCACAAATCACGTGGGCACAGGCGCCCCCGCCTGTGCGGGCGAGCGCAGCTCGCCCTTAGCGCCCCTGCTGTACCAGGCGCAGCACCATTTGTTCTTCATCGATGTACCTATCCCCGACTTTTAAGGCGCGCGGCTCGCAACCATAAAGCTGGAAGCCCAGGGAGGAATAAAGACCGCGAGCGGCTGCATTCCCGG